>NZ_JBAUSA010000376.1:0-3562 GCF_049581465.1 Caballeronia sp.
CGCTATCGCCTTTATAAGGGCAGTACGTCCCGTGGGCCGTGCGTTCAAGCAACGTCATATCCACGTCCTTTCGCGGAATGTACTGCACAGCCGGATAGCTAGCCTCACGCAGCGTGAGCGCGTCGCGGGTATCGGCTATTACCCGACCCGCCACGGACACGACCACGCGCGACGCATTCTTCTCGATCGTTATGGGATGCTCAGCACTTGGGATCTTGATCGATTTTTCCATGACTTGGATTCCTTGAATATTTGCGCGCCTCTCGTGGAGCGAAGCGCGATTGCTTCGATATCCTACAATCAAGCCGCAGTCCTTCCACCGTCCACGCCAATGATTTGTCCGGTGATGAACGACGCCTTCTCCGATGCTACAAACACAATTGCCTGAGCCACTTCTTCGGGCGTACCGGCCCGCTTGAGCGGTAAGTTCGCGAGCATTCCCGCCTTGCGCTCGGCAGTCCCGGCGAAACGGTTCAACATCCCGGTTTCGACGGGACCCGGCGCGACCGCGTTGACCCGCACGCCGTACGCCGCAGCTTCGAGCGCCGCCGATTTCGTCATGCCTTCTACTGCGTGCTTGCTGCCCGTATATAGCGACGCGTTAGGCGCCGCCTTGCTGCCCATTGTCGAAGAAATATTGACGATGACGCCACTACCCTGGGGCTGCATCACGCGTAACTCATGCTTCATGCTAAGCAGCGTGCCGAGTACGTTTGTGTCGAAGGTCGCGGCGTATGTTTCGGCGGACTGCTCCAGGATCGGGCCTGGCGTTCCTTCTGTTCCCGCGTTATTGACGGCAACGTCGAGGCGGCCGAATCGATCCACCGCGCGGTCAATCAGGATGCGCACGTCCTCTTCGTGGCGGACGTCGGCACGCACGAACTCGGCCTCCACGCCCAACTCACGCAACTCGGCCACCAAGGCGTTGCCCGCGTCGCCGCGGCGACCCGCGACCACGAGGCGGGCACCTTCTTTCGCAAATGCTATAGCGGTCGCGCGACCAATGCCTGTTAGCGCGCCGGTGATCAATACGACAGGAGCCGTCATGATATTTTCCCTTGAAAAAGGCCACGATCTGCTTGCATCCGACCATCCAGAATGAGGCCTGAAGGAAAAAGTATGGACGACCGTATTAAAAAGTCAAGAATTAACTACGATCGTCCTGATTCGATCCGCGCAACGCATTCGCGGTTAAGCCGCAGCGGCGTCGAGTTGCAAGAAGTCATGTTCAGACAAAGCGATGTCCGCGGCGCGCACGTTCTCTTCCAGATGCGACACCTTCGACGTCCCCGGGATCGGCAACATCACAGGACTGCGTTTCAACAGCCACGCGAGAGCAACTTGAGCGTGGGTCGCCGCGTGGCGGTTCGCAATTTGATCAAGCACTGAGCCCGCCGCTGCAAGGCGTCCTACGGCAAGCGGGTTCCATGGAATGAACCCGATTCCATGCTGCGCGCAATAATCCAGAACGTCTTCGCTTGCCCTGTCGGCCAGGTTATAGCGGTTCTGAACCGTCGCAACCTTGAAGTATTTGGACGCGGCGTCCACGTCCGCCACCGATACCTCGCTCAATCCCGCATGCCGGATCACGCCGGCCGCCAGCAACTGCTTGATCGCTCCAAACTGTTCATTGCGCGGGACGGCCGGATCGATGCGATGAAGCTGCCAAAGACCAATCTGCTCGACCCCTAGATGCCGAAGGCTCCGGTACGCTTCCTGGATCAAATACTCGGGGCGGCCGAGGGGCGTCCATTGATTCGGGCCCGTTCGCACCAGACCCGCCTTCGTGGCTATCAGCATTGCGCCATAAGGATGCAGCGCTTCATGAATCAAGTGTTCGGACACGTCGGGCCCATACGAGTCGGCGGTATCGACGAAATTGACGCCTAGATCGGGGAGGCGCTTTAGCGTGCGGATCGCTTCGGCGCGATCGGCGGGCTGACCCCAAATGCCCGGCCCCGTTATCCGCATCGCGCCAAAACCGAGGCGTCGCACCTCGATTTCGCCGCCTATCTTGAAGGTTCCTGAATTGATTGCATCGATGGCGGACATGGAATTTTCCTCAGAAAGGATCACTCGGGAAACCTGCGCGTGCAGCGGCGGCTGCATGGGGAATGTTGGCAGACTTCGGGCATCACTGCTCAACTCGTCTTGAACGACTCGCTCAATCCCAGGAAGGGATCGCAACCGAGATTTCGCGCAACGCAAATGCACGACGCGATGCATCCGGGTCAGCCAGACGCACGCGACACTTTGCGCGCGCGAACACGACAAACTCGTTCTCGTGTCACGTCGTTTGCTTGATTGATTGAAGAAGTCAGACAGTCGCAATCGGCGTAACGGGCGAGCCTATCGCACCGGGCAGGCGTAGCGGCAGCGCTGTCAGCAAGAAATGCGAGCGGCCGTTGGCGCTTAGCTATGCGGCAAGACGGGAGCAGTGAGCCTTTACGGGAGCATCATCGCCGTGCGCGGTGAGTGTCTACAGGAGCGTTGGAATCCGCCAATAGTGAGCCTTTACAGGAGCGGAAAAACGACAGGACAACGACGAAAACACGCGCATCGCCTGATACTTGCGTTCGTCGACGTCATCCTCGTCACGCGTCAAAGCTGCCGCGCAATGACCATCCGCTGCACTTCGCTCGTGCCTTCGTAAATCTGCGTAATGCGCGCGTCACGATAATGCCGCTCAACCGGATAATCTTGCAGATAGCCGTAACCGCCATGCACCTGGATGGCCTGCGAGCACACGCGTTCCGCCATTTCCGACGCAAACAGCTTGGCCTGCGACGCCTCGCTCAGACACGGCAACCCTTCCGTACGCATCCGTGCCGCATGCAACACAAGCAGGCGCGCGGCGTTCAGGTTCATTTGCATGTCGGCCAAGAGATTGGCTACCGATTGATGCTCCCTGATCGGCTTGCCGAATTGCACGCGCTCATGCGAGTAGGCACGGGCGGCGTCGAAGGCCGCGCGGGCAATACCGACCGCCTGCGCGGCAATGCCGATCCGTCCGCCTTCCAGGTTCGCCAGCGCTATCTTCAACCCTTCGCCGCGCACGCCCAACAGATTGCCGGCCGGGATCACGCAGTCTTCAAAGGAAATCGGGCACGTATCGGACGCGCGAATTCCCATCTTGTGCTCGGGCGGCCCGACGTTGAAGCCCGGGGTATCGCTGGGCACGATAAACGCCGAAATGCCCTTCTTGCCCAAATCGGGATCGGTGACGGCGAATACGATTGCAATGCCTGCGCGCGCGCCGTTCGTCGTGAATTGCTTGGAACCGGAAAGCACCCATTTGCCGTCGCGTTCGATCGCACGGGTACGCAGGTTGTGCGCCTCGGACCCTGCTTGCGGCTCGGTGAGGCAGAACGCGCCGATGATCTCGCCCGTTGCCAGCCGGGGCAGATAGTCGGCTTTTTGCTGGTCGGTGCCAAACGCCAGGATCGGGCCGCATCCGACGGAGTTATGCACCGCCATCAAGGTTGAACACGACGCGCAGCCTGCCGCAATTTCCTCGATCGCGAGCGCGTACGCGACGTAATCGCTAAACGTGCCGCCCCAC
>NZ_JBAUSA010000377.1:0-6299 GCF_049581465.1 Caballeronia sp.
CCCCTGCACGGCGTGTGTTCTGGCGGTCTGTGATAGAAAATTCGCGAACGCAGCGTATCGTCCGTATGAAAGGCTTGCGGACACTCTTTCTTCAGCCTTTGTATCGTTCGATTGATCCCGCTAACTCCGCGCCTCGCCGCATCGATCAAGTCGGCTCGCTGAAACAGGTCTAGCATCACGCACTCTCCTTGACGGTTGTGAATGGTTCGGGAGTCCAATGTACTGTCGTGGAATTAGAATCCAATTAGCTTCGCTCCCCGTTTTGACTCCCCAACCTCTTTTTGTTAGAGTCGCCACTATTTCTCGGTTTTGATAATCGGCTTTGATAAATATGACTCAGGGGACAGCGCGGCGCGCTTCGGGTTCATCGAAGACACAGGCCCGAAAGGGTCAAGCGGTCCCGTCTGCTGATAAGCCCTATCACCACGGCTCTCTTCCACAAGCACTCCTCGATGCAGCCGAAGTCGTCCTGCGAAGGGATGGAATGCGCGGGCTGACATTGCGAGCCATTTCCAGAGAGGCCGGCGTCTCACATACGGCCGCGCAGCACCATTTCGGCGACATGTCGGGCGTGTTGAGCGAGCTTGCGGCTAGCGGCCACCGGCGACTCGTATCGGCGCTGGCTACCGCCACTGAAAGTGTCAAGCTATTGCAAAGCCGCCGTCGGGCCATGGCGCGAGCGTATGTCACGTTCGCGGCGGACAATCCCGACTTGTTTCGCTTGATGTCGCGCGGCGAGCTACTCGACCCCACACGCCCGGCGCTATTGGAAGCCAGACAAACCACTACGCGTGCCCTCGCCGACCTCTACGGGGTGAGCACGTCGGGCGCCAACGAGTACGTGCAGCCGGACACCAACCAGGCAATCATCATGACTGCTGCGTGGGCATACGTGCACGGCCTGGCGAGCTTGCTGATCGATGGGCGCTTGAATCTGCTCGCCAAATCGACTGAAGGCATGCGCGACGCCGAAGACCTGGTCGTCGCGGCGATTGAGCATGTGCGGCTAGTCCCGACTGGCTTGACCGAGACCACCAAACGCCGCTAGCTTCGAGCACAGCAAGCCGGCCAAGCGCGCTTGCCCGGCCTCACTCAAGATCAGTGAAGCAGCCGGCCGCGCAATTACGCGGAGAGCGGCAAGCCGATCGACGCCACGATGCCCGAAGCCCCGTCGTGTCGATTGCGCAGGACGGTGACGCCGCCATACTTGATCGCGATTGCCTTCACGATGGAAAGGCCTAAACCCGTTCCTTCGACCTGGGTGTTTGCCCGAAACAACCGGTCGAACACGCGCGGCAATACATCTTCAGCAATACCGGGTCCGGTATCGGTGACATCGATCCACGCCGTGCCGTCGCGCGCACTTACACGCAGATCGACCTGCCCTCCCTCGGGCGTATAGCGTATGGCATTGCTCACCAGGTTTCGAAGCGCTATGTGAACGTCCGTTTCAATCGCATTCACGTGCAAATCCCGAAGTTCCTCCGCGCCGATATCGATGTCCCGGCTCGCGGCGATCGGCAACACTTCGGCGATGGCAGCCACGACCACCGATGAGACGTCAACGCGCGTCACCGCATCAGCCCGCAACGCGACGTCGGCCCGGGCAAGGCCCAGCATCTGTTCGACCACTCGCGTACTTCTCGCAATCCCGCCGCGTAGTTCGCGATATCGCTGCTGATTGCCCGGCACGATATCTCGTGCAAGGTTGGCAGCCTGGATCTGAAGTGCCGTGAGCGGCGTTCTTATTTCGTGAGCGGCATCGGAGATGAATCTGCGCTCAGCCTCGAATGACTTCGCGAGCCGCGCAATCATCAGATTGATCGAATCAATAAGCGGCACGATTTCCGCCGGGACACCTGAGGCCGGAAGCGTCTGCAGACTGCTGACGTCGATGTTCTGCACGTCGTCGCCCAGCCCCTTGAGCCGCCTTAACGACCAGTTGATAACGATCAGGACGGCCGCCCATACGAGCGGTATCAGCACGATCATCGGCCAAAGCGTCTTGACCGCATCCTGCTCGGCTAACTCGCTTCGAACCGACGACCGTTGCGCGACCTCGGTGATCCGGCCTTGATCACGCAATGTATAAACGCGCCACAGTCGCGAATCGACCATGATCGACGTGAAGCCTTCGGGCGCATTACGCGCAAGCCTTAGTGACGGTTCCGTACTGCGATAAGGCGCAAGCTCGTCGCCGTTCCAGATCGTGACGACCACATCGCCTTCAGGCTGCGAACCACCCGCAGCAATCGCGGGCAATAGATCGCCCGCGTCGCCGCGCATGCGGCTCGCCACCTGTTCGAGACGCAGGTCCAACAGTGCGCTCATGCCCTCCTTCGAAAGCTGATACGAGCTCAGCCCCTGAGCGATGGCGACAACAGCGACCAGCACACAGAGGGCAAGAGAAAGTTGACCTCTAAGCGACTTGCTCATATCAGGTTCCGTGCTCGATTACGATGAATAGGCAAGATTCCTGACGACGATCGGCGCGCCGCTAGGGCACGCGCGTTCGTGAACAGGATCAGGATGACGAGACGCAACGCAGACGTGGCTTCGCGTCTGAGGCCAATTTTTCTACTGGAAAGATTAATACAAAAAAATTCAACGCTTAATTTTTCCAATGGAAAGATAATGTTATTTTTTTGAGCACACGTCAAGGAGATCACTAACTAACGCCTGCCGACGACGACTCACTCGACGCTCACCCTCACGAGCCACTTTCGCTCTCATCGCGGCAGTGCGAACGGCCATGCCGAACGATAGCTGGCAAACGCCTTGAGGCGCATCTCGCCAGCTTGCTGTTTCCAGCCACGTGTCTTCCAGACGTCCGCCTGCGCGTTCATCGCCGCGCCGTAGTTTGCAAACGCCTGCACCCAACTGTCCGGGTCCCCGTCGGTAATACCCGATGCCACGTGGAAAGCCTGGCCGATGTCGAGTCCACCCGTCGGTCCCCAGCCCAGCGCAGCCATGAAGAACAGGTCCATATCGGCGTCGTTGAAGCAATAGCGCTTGGCGAGACGCTGGTCAGGCGGGTACCGCGCGCGACGGATTCACCCGTCTGATTGTTTGTCGCCGTGGTTGCCACCACGCCCGAAGAAGCGCGTATTTGCATCGATAGGTTTCCTTAGTCTGAAAATTCTTTAATCGGTGCTATGCCTCGACCCCCGTGCCGGTCATCGCAATAGCGCCCCGACGGCCACCGGCATCGATTCATTGTCCACCCGAAAGCGATTAATTTTTACAACGGAAAGATATTTTGACCAAAGAACGCTTTACCGTCAACATCTTTCCAATGGACATATTCACACAACCAATCACCGTCCGTGCAAGATTAATTTCGTTAGTTGTCCATTTTGCCTGCCCCAAGCGGCGCGGTACACTTTACATGGCAACGCCGTCTCAACGGTTCAACCGAAATCTTCCAGAACCCCTGAAATCGCCTCGGGTCCTACTTTTACCGTCCCCGCGAAGGGATGATCAATCGCGGCAATAGTCAGCAGCGCAGAGAGGATCAGCACCGACAACATGCCGGTCATGATCGTCTGCGCACGAAGATTCTCGGTGCCAAAGAAAAATGTAAACCCGATAGTCAGCATTGCACCCCCGAACAGGACGAGCCAGACGATTCCCGGTACTATGCCGGACGCCATGACGAGCCTGTCACGCCGAGCCTCGCCGACAAGATCCAACTGGTGCAGGATTTCTGTTAGCAGGACCGTTTCGCGAGGATCCGCTGGCCGAAAGCGAAGGGTCGTGGTGTATAGGTTGTTCAGCGCGTGGGTGGCCTCGGCACTTGCGTGGCCGTGCTCCATGGCGGGCCAGTCCTTCGCTATTGCCGTCCTGAGATAGAAGCTAAGCGCATCATGTATCTCGACACTTGAAGGAGTGCTGATTCCATTCGACAGACGATAGATCGTTGCCGACGCACCCGCCTCCTGAGCGACTTCATGCTCCGCGTCGCTGAATTTCTCCCAAACGACAATCACTGCAAAGCCCAATAACACTGCATAGAACGCCCACCGTCGCGAACTTGAAGCCGGCTACCTCGTTATTAGTGCTCAGCCGCGACAGGCTCACGTGTCGACGAACGACGATGGGCCCGGCCATTGCCACTAATGTGCCCAGACCGACCAGAATTGCGCCGGACAGCCACAAAGGTTGCGTAGTCAGAAATATCATTATTCTCATCATTCTCCTCCTGGTGTCGACGTCACGTCCGGCGATAAGCCGCTATAGGCGATGTCGGCGGCTGGAAATGAATTGGGCCGGTTGACAGTTAATATCACATGCTGCCCGGTCACCTTACAACTATGCGCACATCTGATTTTGCTATACGTTCGACCGTCAATAGAACTTTATATGGAGCAAGCATGGCCTATCGCAATTACCATAAGCGCAAGATAGCCGGGCGCGATCTGCATCCGCAGACACAGATGATGTCCTATGGCTACGACCCCTTCCTCTCCGAAGGGTCGGTCAAACCTCCTGTGTTCCTGACGTCGACGTTTGCCTTCCGTACTGCAGAAGAGGGTGCCGATTTCTTCGATCGGGTCTCAGGCCGCAAGCCTTCACCGGAAGGTGAAAGCGCGGGACTTGTCTACAGCCGATTCAATCATCCGAACCTGGAGATCGTGGAGGACCGGCTCGCGCTTTTGGACGGTTCCGAATCGGCTGTCGTGACGTCGAGCGGCATGTCCGCCATTGCAGCGGTCTTGCTGGCGTTCCTGCGCCCAGGAGACTGTGTCGTGCAGTCCGCGCCGCTGTACGGCGGGACGGAAACACTTCTCTCGAAGTTTCTTCCGGAATGGGGCATCACGTCGCATGTGATCGACGATGGACTCTCGACGGAACAGATTCACAACGCGCTCGAAGCAGCCGCTCAAAAAGGCAAGGTGCGAATGTGCTACATCGAGACGCCGGCTAATCCAACGAACGCGCTGTTCGATCTCGAAGGGCTGCGTCGAGAGATCGACGCCTTTGAGACGCGGCACGGCTATCGTCCGATTTCGGTGTGCGACAACACGCTGCTCGGTCCGTTGTATCAGAAGCCCGTTGAGCAAGGCATCGACCTCTGCGTGTATTCGTTGACGAAGTACGTCGGCGGACATAGCGATCTGGTGGCTGGCGGAGTGACCGGTAGCCGCAGCCTGATAACCAGGGTGCGTTCGATCCGCAGTGCGCTTGGCTCTCAACTCGATCCGCACTCATCGTGGATGATCACGCGCTCTATGGAAACGCTGGTCCTGCGGATGGAGCAGGCCGCTCGCAGCGGGACCGCCGTCGCGCAGTGGCTGGCGGGCAATCCTTATTGCTCCGTTAAAGTCCTTCATCCGGAATTGAATGACGACCCGGCTTACCAGGCAGTCTATCGACGTCAATGCACTGGCCCCGGATCGACATTCGCATTCGTGCTCGATGGGGGCCGCGAACAAGCTTTCAGGTTGATCAATGGCCTGGTCCTTTTCAAGTCTGCCGTGAGCCTGGGTGGCACGGAGTCACTGATCTGTCATCCGGCGTCGACGACTCATTCCGGTGTACCTGTCGAGGCTCGCGCTACCGCGGGCGTGTCTGAAGGATTGATTCGTGTCTCGGTCGGCCTGGAGCATCCGGATGACCTGATCGCCGACCTGTCGAACGCTCTGGAACACTCCTTGAATGGTTGAGAAGGCGTGGGCCCGGCGAGCCGCAACGCACCATCGCCCTGAGGGGCGCGCACGCTAATCCGCCGCCGCCCACTCCGGCCGCTTTCCGAGGCTGTCGAACACTTCGAGCATGGTCGCCTTGACCTTCTGCACGGCGTTACTCAGCAATGCCGTATCGTGCCAGCAGAGCGACAGGTCGCGCGAGAACAGCCGGTGATCGACCTTGGCAAGCTTGAGCTTGCGCTCATCGAGTTCGACATGTGCGGCGGTCCAAGGCAGGATCGTCACACCTAGCTTCGCCATCACCGCAGCGAATAGCAACGCCGTTGAACTGGCCTCGAAGAGAATCTCGCACGACAGTCCGGCTTCGTGCAGCGCCCACTCGACGCGGCTGCGAATCGTGTTCGGCGCGCTCGGCAGGATCAGCGGCATGCGCGCCAGCTCTGCGATCGCGACGGGCTCGCTCGGCATCGAAAATTCCGGCCACGCAATCAGGTACAGCGCCTCGGTGAGCAGCCGTTGCGCGGCGACGCCGCGGGTTTGCACCGCGTCGACCACCACCGCGAGTTCCACCCGTCCGCTGCCGATCAGACCGCCCAGTTCCGCGCTAGGCGCTTCGATCAATTCCAGCGCGATGCCGGGGTAGCGGTCGCG
>NZ_JBAUSA010000378.1:0-2843 GCF_049581465.1 Caballeronia sp.
CAGCAACTCAGGTGCGACACGGGGCACATCCTCAGAGTAGATCACCGTGCCGACGAAGTCGGGCATTGCCATGCACTCATCGACGGTATATCCAATGTATTCCTTGACCGATGGATTGATCCAGCGCGGCTCGCCATCCAGTCCCCACCAGATTTCCCAGTTGACCGTGCAATCGGCAATCGCGCGGAATTTCTCCTCGCTCTCGCGCAACTCGCGCGTCATGCTGGAGGCGAGACGCATGGCGCGGCCACGGCCGGTCATCGTTAGCCAGGCGAGCAGCGCGAGGAGAAAGCTGAGCCCGGTGCCGGTGCCCGCGATCAGCATTTCAGCGTTACGGCCGAAGCGCGCCTTGAAGTCCTTGCGGGCGGTCATCGAGAGCGTCCAGTCATGTCCCGCGACGACCAGGTACTCGTTGGCCCGAATAGCTGAGGGCAACCGCTGGCCGCCCCCGTCAGGAAAGCGGTACAGAAGTGCCGCAGCGGAGGGTTCGACGCCGTCGTAGATGGCCAAAGCGAGGCCGGGTGACTGCTCGCCGTAAAGGCTGGCGATCACGTCGCTCATGCGAAAAGACGCGTAGACCCAACCGACCAGATGCGCCCTGCGCTGAGCAACGCTATTCAGCGGCTGGCCCCGGGTGTAGATCGGCAGATACATGATGAAACCGGGTTGTGCGTCGGCCTCTGAATCCACGGCCAATTTGACCTTCCCCGAAATCGCCGCCATGCCAGAATCGCGCGCCTTCTCCATGGCAAGCCGCCGCACGGGGTCGGCCCAGGCGTCAAAGCCAAGCGGTGCTTGATTGCGGCCAATATACGGTTCGCGCTGGACGATAGGCGCGTAGTTTTCGCGCGAGCCCGCGGGGCGGATAATGTAGTCAACGAAACCGTATTGATGCATGGCGGCGACGTGGGCATCCTTGCTTGTCGAAGGTATCCACGTGACAACCCCGATGGCCTGGATGCCGGAGAAGTTGGCGTCCAGATTGAGCGCATCCACGTAGTCGCGGAAATTATCGCGATCCATTGCGCCGGTGGCGGCGAACAGCGCCTGCGCGCCGCGCAGCGTCTGCTCGTAGGCTGCCATGCGCTGTTCGACGCGGCTAGCGGCATCGCCCATCGAGAAGTTGAATTGGGACAGCAATTCATTGCGGGCGGCTTGCCGTTCGTGATCCCAAACGACCCAGGTCACGCCGAGCGCGGCGGACAAGATCAGTAAGGGCAACAGGATCAGGCGTGCCCAGGTCAAGATGGGGGCGCCTTGAAATCGACCAGGGAATTGGCGAGGTCGGGTTTGAAATACTTCTGGAAAATCCGCCGGACGGTTCCATCTGCACGCATGTCATTCACCAGCGCGCGCCACTTATCCTGCTCACCCGCGGACAGCGCTTTTTTCGACATGATGAGACCGTGGGGTACGGAGGGATCGTTGAATTCGATGACCCGGGTCAAGTCGCGGATCTTCTTTTCATCCAGGGCGGGGTAATCGAAGGGCTCCATGATCATCCCCTGGATGCGTCGCAGGATCAGCGCCTGATACAACGGGTCCAGGCCGCCCGCCTGGGTGACGCGATTGGCCGCGGCCAGATTGTCGACCAGACTGTTGGCGGCGGGGCTATAGCGAAAGCTGCGAATGACACCGAGTTGAAACGGATCGCCGTGCTCGAAATCGGCCAACTGGCGTATGCCCGAATCCTTGCGCACCAGCAAATAATATTTGTTGCTGAAGTACCAGGCGAACGAGGCGTACCGGTTGCGTTCCTCGTTCGCGATGCCCGACAGGCTGAAATCCAGTGCGCCGGACTCGATCAGTTGCCAAATACGGGCGCGCGACATGAGGCTGACAGCGACCTTGCAGCCGCTGCGGCGAATCAGTTCCTCGGCGAAGTCCTTGTCGATGCCGGTGTCGGTGTCCGAGGAGTAGAGCAGACCGTGATCGTGCAGCGCGAGCGTGAATGGACGCGAACAGTCGGGACCGGCCGCAAATGCGCTCCCAAGGCAGCACAGCATAAGCAGCAAGCAGCCAAGACCGTGTCGGATCACAGCGTCTCCATGGTGGAAGAGGTGACTAAGGGTGACTAAGGGTGACTAAGGTACAGCACTCTTTGTTTACGTCGATCTTGATGGCGTGTTTAGTCATCGGAAGCATTCGATGCAAAAGGACTCCACGCGTATTATCGGCAGCGCCCTGCCGTTCTTTAGGGACATCTGCATTTTTTCGAACGGATTTTCCCGGTGGGTTGAATCGCCGCCTGGCGTTGACTTGGCCGAGCGAACAAAGCAAACGATTGCCTAGACGGCAAATACGCCGAAACCTTACCGGCGGCGCAGCCCGGCGGAAACGTTTTCACATGGTAAGGATAACTGACATCACCAATGCGAGGGGGCAGATTATGGATGGCTAAACGCCGGTGAGCCGATAGAATGCGTGGTCACTACGCTGCGATGACGCCCGCGACCGCGGCCAACGCCTTTCACCATCCTGTCACTCTGGTCAAGCACAGCATGCAGAGCAGCATCATGAATCTGGCGGTCAGCCGCCTTCACCGCCTCGCGGCGTGCGCGGTCGCCGGGTTCATCCTGTGTGTCGTGCTTGCCGTGCTGCCGGTGGCGCATGTCGCTGCACCGGCGATCGCGCCGTTCCTGCCGCTGTTCTCCATGGCCGTGTTCGCGACCGAAGGCCTGACCGCTTACCTGCTGTGGACGCAGTTCCTGATTACCCGCCAGGCCTTCCTGGCCGCGCTGGCGGGTGTCTACGCCTACACGGCGATGACCGTGGCAATTCAGTTGCTGGTCTTCCCCGGCGTGTTCTCAGCGACTGGTTTGCTCGGCGCCGGTCCTCAAAGC
>NZ_JBAUSA010000379.1:0-6824 GCF_049581465.1 Caballeronia sp.
GCCGCGACGCAGATCGACCGAGCGTCGGCTCAGATCGAAGAACTACAGCGCATAACCTTGGAACTTGAAGAGACCCGGAAGCAGGTCGGCGCTTTGGCCGAAGCGAAGACGGCGACGAGCGCTGAACTCGACCGGCTTTCGCAGGATGCGGTTGCCGCGAGAGACCGGGCAGATACCGCCGAACGGCACGCAGCCCAGTTGGAGCAGCGTCTTACAGAGCAAGCCGATGCCGTCGCAAAAGACAGTCAACGCAACCTGCAACTCGGCGTTCGAGCAGACCAGGCCGCGAACGAAGTTGCCGCGTTGCAACGTCAGATATCGGCTCAGGCCCAAGCCCATGCAAAGGCCCTCAGCGACCTTCGCGTCAATGCGGAACAGTGGGTGGCGCATGCGACGGAGCTTAAGCAACGGCTCGGCCAGGCAGGCGAGAAGATATTGTTCATCGACGCACGCAGCACAGGAGAAGTGGTGCTTGTCCGGCGGCTCTCATCTGAACTGGAGCGGCTTAAGCCCGATCACGAGTTGATATCCCGGGACGCGCAGCAAAAACTGATCGGTGCGACGATGGCCCAGCAGCTTGCCCAGAAGGGCTACCGGTATGACCCGAGTACGGCGGTCATGTCGAAGGTGGATGGCTGACAGATGCCGCCGTAGCAGGCATGAGCAACGTGCCGCAGGCTACCCTGTCGGTCTACCTCCAGGAAGGCGGCCGCACATTCATGTGATGGCGATCTGCCTCGCCGGCGACACGACCGGCATGGTTGGCAGTGCTTCAGGTTAGCAGCGATACCGCCTTGACCTGCGCCCACAATCGCTTGCCGACCGCGAGCTGTAACTGATCATGGGAATAGCGCGTTACGCGGGCGAGGAGCGGCATACCGTCGATATCCAGGCGCACCAGGACGTGCGCCGGATTCGGGGCGGCGACGATTTCCATAACCGTCGCCGCCAATACGTTAAGAACACTGCTCTGCTGCTCATTGCCGACGACCAGACTGACGTCGCGCGCCTTGACGACAATACGCATTGGCTTGCCCGTCGCAAGCGCCGGGTGCGCCACCCGGAGGGACGACCGCCCTCCCCGCAGATTCAGCTCCAGAAGGCCATAGTCGGGATCATGGCTCGCGACGACGCCTTCGATCACGACTGATGCGTCGTCGGCAATTGCGAGTGGCAGGTCGAGCCTTGCCAGCGTATCGGCAATGGGTCCGCTAGCGATCGCCCGGCCGTTTTCCAGCAGCACTAGATGATCGGCCAGGCGCGCGACTTCCTCGGGAGCGTGACTGACATACAGGACGGGAATGTCGAGTTCGTCGTGAAGCCGCTCAAGATAAGGCAGGATCTCCAGCTTGCGTTTCTGGTCGAGCGACGCGAGAGGTTCGTCAAGAATAAGCAGGCGCGGGCTCGTAAGCAACGCGCGTGCAATGGCCGCGCGCTGTCGCTCGCCACCTGAGAGCGCAGCCGGCATGCGGAGCAACAAGTGCGTGATGCCGAGCAGTTCTGCAATTTTCGCGAGGTCGACTCTGCGTGCCGCGGGCGCTATGCGTTTCAACCCATAGCGTAGATTTCCGGTGACGCTCAAGTGCGGGAACAGACTGGCTTCCTGAAAGACATAGCCCAGCGGTCTCTTGTGAGTAGGTATGCAGACGCCAGTCGCGGTATCCAGCCAGATCTCTCCGTTGACGCACAAGCGTCCGCTCGCCGACGTTGTCAGTCCGGCCAGGCACCGCAGCAATGTCGTCTTGCCGGAACCGGAATGACCGAACACGGCTGTGACGCCACGGCCGGGCAGCGTCAGATCCACGTCGAGTGCGAAACCCCCGTGTTCGACAAGGAATCGCGCTTCAATACTGTCAGGCGAGAGACCCGCAACGGCCGTCATGGGCATAGTGTCAGTGAGTACAGGAAGACGACAATCGAAGCGCGGTTCAGGGCTCGTTCAGCCTTGCAGCGCCGGCGCGCGCCTGCTCGAGTACAAAAGCAGAAGGACGAAGAACGAGAAGATCACCATGCCGCCCGCCAGCCAGTGAGCCTGTGCATATTCGAGCGCCTCGACGTGATCGTAGATCTGCACCGAGACTACGCGCGTCTTCCCGGGTATATTTCCACCGATCATCAGCACGACGCCAAACTCGCCCACCGTGTGCGCGAACCCGAGGATTGTCGCGGTGACGAAGCCGGGCCGCGCGAGCGGCAGCACGACCGAGAAGAAGCAGTCCCACGGGCTCGCGCGCAGTGTGGCTGCCGCTTCGAGCGGCCTCTGGCCGATCGCCTCGAAGGCATTCTGCAGCGGCTGCACGACGAATGGCATTGAATAGAGTACCGAGCCGACGACGAGCCCGAAAAATGTAAATGGCAACAATCCCCAACCCATTGTTTGCGTGAACCGGCCGACGTAGCCGTGCGGTCCCATTGCGACCAGCAGGTAGAATCCGATTACCGTGGGCGGCAGCACGAGTGGCAGCGCCACGATCGCGCCAACCGGCCCCTTCAACCATGCTCGTGTTCTCGCCAGCCACCAGGCAATCGGCGTGCCGATGACAAGCAGCAGCACGGTCGTCAACGACGCCAACTGGACGGTGAGCCAGATAGCATCGAGATCGGCGTCGGTCAACGGCATTGCATCACGCGCGGCGCTTTCATAGCGTGTAGCCGAACGACTTGATGACTTCGGCGGCTTTTGGACCCTTCAGGTATTCGACGAACGCCCTGGCGGCCGGATTGTCGCGGCCCTTGACCAGGACCACAGCATCCTGTTTTATCGGCTCATGCAGCGACGCAGGCACGATCCAGGCCGAGCCGCCCGTGATCTTGCCGTTCTTGTAGATCTGCGACAGCGCGACGAAACCCAGTTCCGCGTTGCCCGTAGCCACGAATTGCTGCGCTTGCGAAATATTCTGCCCTTCAACGATCTTTGAGGCGACCGCCCGTGTGAGCCCGAGTTTGTCGAGCACCTGCGTTGCGGCCAGGCCGTATGGCGCAGTCTTTGGATTGGCAATGGCGAGGTGCCTGAACTGGTTTTTCTTCAGCACATCGCCATTCGCGTCGACGTAGCCGTCCCGCGCCGACCACAATGCAAGTGCACCGGTCGCGTAGGTGAACCGGGTGCCGGACACCGCCAGCCCTTCGCTTTCGAGTTTGGCGGGTGTGCTGTCGTCGGCGGCAAGCAGGACCTCAAAAGGTGCTCCATTCTTGATCTGCGCATAGAACTGCCCGGTTGCGCCGAACGACGCGACAACCTTGTTGCCAGTGTCTTTTTCAAAGTCGGCTGCGATGATCTGCATGGGGGCCGTGAAATTGGCGGCCACCGCGACGTGCACTTGCGCCAAGGCAGGAGTGGTAACGACAGCGGCTACGAACGCAACCAGAAATCCAAACGAGCGAAGCCTCACGGACCCTCCGGGATTCAGCAGTGAAGAAATTATCATCGGACGCCGCGTCGACGCCTCTCGCGGCGCAGCAAGCATGCGGCCTCGGACGCGAGGAGTTACACGGTGAAATGGATATTTCGTTATATACGTGTAGATATGACGAGTGCAAGCCTTTACATGTTCGCGCAGCCGGCTGCGTTGCTTGGAATGAACCATGCTTGGTGAGGGTTGCTTCCTTGGAGGGAAACGCAAAATGAAGAACGCAAACAAGGCCTGGCCGATGCTTCCCGCGTCAGTGCTCCTGCTCGCTGCATGTGCCACAGGGAGCATGCAGGCAGGCACAGGGACCCACCTTAGCGCCGTGGAATGCCGCGACCTGACCGAGATAAGGAACAAGGCACCGGTTACCCACGAGCGCAATATGAGTGAAGTGTCGGCGCTGGAAAAAGCGGGCTACCATCCTGGATCGTTTAATAACGATCCTTACTACCCAGCAGATCTCGAGGCCGCGCAGCGTCAGGTCGATATCTGGTACGAGACCGAGTGCCCGCAAACAAAGCCCGGTTGAGAACGGCAATCCGGCATCCGGTCATGGTCCCCGAGCGGCCGGCCTGGCCCGTCCAACCATCGATCCGCGTGCGTAAGTTCGTACGCTTCGTTGAGCGGATAACGAATACGGTTGTCCTCGCGCGGACGTTCGCCGATCACCATCAGCCTGACTTCGTCCTTCGTATTGTTGATGTACGTGTGGCAAATCCCGGTGCCTGCCGGAAACGCGACGGAGTCGCCCTCTGCAAGAGGATGAAGGACGCCGTCGAGCCAGACATCGGGCTTGCCTTCGAGCACGTACACGAACTCCTGCTCGGCACTTTCGGCGTGCGGATATGAAGTCCTACGGCCCGGCAAAAGCCTCACATGATGAATGCCAATGCGCGTAATGCCCAGCGCAGCGGAAAGCGGCGCGTCGAGCGCCATCGGCTCGGTATCTCCACGATAGGAATGCGCATCCGCCTCTTCCAGTTCAGTCCAATGTTTGATGAAATCCGGTCGGCGCATCGGTTGTTCTCCTTTAGGACGAACAGCCATGATAGCCGCTCACCGAAAAGACGAAATCCGAGCGTAGCGCGGGCCCTATGAGGTGCTTAGAGATGCGGCGCAGTGGAGGCGAAGGCGTCGATCTTCATCGCGCCAAGCTGGACAAGCGACGGGCTGTCTTCACAAATAGGACAGGAGTACGAACGTAATCACCTGCCGAGATCGGTTCGTGCCTCGATCGCACAGAGGACCGCCGCCATGTCCGACTGCCCGTGCCCCAACGCTTGCGTCTCACCGTATAGCGCGTAGCAGACATCCAATAGCGGCGACGCGACCCCAGCTTCCCTCGCCGCTTGCGCAATCAATCGATTCACCTCAAGCACATTGGTGATCGACCCCTGGACATCGAAGTCCCGCATCACCAGCTTGAGAATTTTCACGCGCGAGATGTCGCTGGCCATCTGACCGGCATCGACGATGGCGCGGAACTGCTCCATGTCCAGACCATGCCGTTCGGCAAAATGAGCCGCTTCCGCCAGGCCGGTGACCGTGGTCACCAGAAAGAGGTTCACCGCGAGCTTCATGAGAAGCGCGCTCGGAACCCGCCCGCACACAATCGTCTGGCGGCACATTGGCTCGAGCAGAGCGCGGATGCTTTCGATGGCCACAGCTTCGCCCGCCAGCATCGCCACGAGCTGGCCCGCCTCGGCGGGCTTGCGCGACCCCGAGACAGGCGCTTCCACGTAGGTGCCATCGGCGTTGCGAATGTCAGCTTCGAGTCCGCGCGAGTAGTCGGGCGCGGTCGTCCCCATGTTCACGATCGTGTGTTTCCTGACGTTCGCGCTGAACTGCGACGTGCCGCGGCCGAGCACAGCGTCGATTGCGTCGCCGTCGACCAGCATCAGGAATACCACGCGGGTCCGTTCAAACACCTCGGCAGGATTCGTCGCGACGGTCGCCCCCGCCGCCCGCAAAGACCCGATCTATGCCTCCCATCAGGTGGGTTCGAGGCGCATGATTGCCGAGATTGAACGAGTAAAAAAACTTGTCCTACCCGCTATCCAGTAGATGCATCATGGCGACTCTTTATTCGCCGATAAAAATTGGCAGGATACCTACCGATTCTAAAACGCGGGACTTTTCAACAAGATCTGAGGCGCACCGGATCGCGTCCCCGGCTACAGCGAATCGAAAATCCACAGTGGTCAGGCTGCGAGTGAGTAGTCAGCCGCAGAAATCGCAGACCGCGATGACGCCAACCCATGACAACCGGCAGGCTCCTTCTGAAGGGCGTTTAAGACCAATACCAACGGTCTAGATTTTCATCCCATCGTATCGTCGACGGGCTACGTGGCGTTGTGTAGTGTTCATGCAGAGCGTGAGCCGCATGCCGATCGTTTATTCACGACAAGCGGAGCACCGTCGGCCTGGCAGTCCTGTCGGGTGACGAGCTTTCGTTCAAAAGAAATTGTCGATACGTAGATCATATTGATTGGTTGTTCACTGGGAGACCCACGATGGAATCAACACGACTGATGGCTATGCTGGCGACTTGCGGCTTACTTTTCGGTGGCATTTCCAGCGCCGTGGGTCAACAGGCGGGCGCTGCCACGGGTCAAGTGGCGCAATCGGAAACCAGTGCGAATCAGAATCAGGAGTTCAAGATTACACGTGTTACCCCGGGATACTGGCGCGTCACCATTGACCATCCCCCGTTCAATATCTTCGGCCCGGAATCCATCCCGATGCTCAATAGCGTCGTCACCCAGATAGAGAACGATCCCGACGTGAAGGTCGTCGTATTCGCGAGTGCAGTGCCCGGATTTTTTCTGACTCACTACGACTTCGTTCCTCCCCTCGAGGCTACGACGAGCTTGCCCCCAGGAGCCACCGGCTTGCCGCCCCTGCCCGATATATTTGTCCGCCTGAGCCGGTCTCCCGTGGTGTCGATTGTCAAGATACGCGGCAGGGCGACAGGCGTCGGCAGTGAACTCTCTCTCGCGAGCGACATGCGTTTTGCCAGCCGAGAAAAAGCAGTGCTATCGCAGTTCGAAATCGGCGCTGGCTTCACGCCGGGTGGCGGCCCGATGGCACGACTCCCGCGCCTGATGGGTCGCGGCCGCGCCCTGGAAGTTCTGTTAAGCGGCAACGACATAAACGGCGACATTGCCGAGCGCTATGGCTATGTCAATCGCTCCCTGCCGGATGCTCAACTGGACAAGTTCGTGGACACGTTGGCGCGCCGGATCGCCACCTTCGACAAACAGACGCTTGGCGATATCAAGCACATAGTCAATGCCACGACCCTGCCTTCCGACCAGGAACTCGGCGCGGAATGGAACTCGTTCATTACCTCGGTCCAGCGTCCGGCGGCACAGCGCGACATCAAGAGACTGATGGAACTCGGGCTGCAGAAAA
>NZ_JBAUSA010000380.1:0-3142 GCF_049581465.1 Caballeronia sp.
CGCTTGCGTGCATCGCCGCTGATGCTGCGGCGGCGGGTCTTGGCAGCCCGGCGATCATTCTCGTGGGCAACGCGATCGGCGAAGCGGCCGCGCTTACGGCGACGCAACACACGTCGATCCTTCATGCGGCGTAACCTGAAGCCGGGTTCAAGCGCGGCATGACATGTTGAAGCCATAGCGACGTGTCGCTTCCACCCCGTGCCTCTGGCGTATCGCCCATGCTTCGCGTGCTTTTGATTACCGACACAGACAAGCCCATAGGCGATCTTCGCCAGGCGCTTGCACGTCTTGGCTACGAGATGCTCGCCGAGGTCGCAACGCCCACGGCCTTGCCGAGAGTCGTCGAGGAACACCGCCCGGATGTCGTGATCATCGATACGGAATCGCCCTCACGCGATACGCTCGAACATCTCGCGGTGATGAACGAGACCGCACCGCGTCCGGTCCTGATGTTCAGCAACGACGACGACCACCAATTCATCCGCGACGCCGTGAACGCAGGCGTGACGGCGTATCTTGTCGAAGGTCTCGAACCCGCGCGTCTTGCGCCTATTCTGGAAGTTGCGCTGGCCCGATTCGCCCACGAGGAAAAGCTACGCAACAAACTCGCGCAGGTCGAATCCGAATTGGCGGATCGCAAGGTCATTGACCGTGCCAAGCGGCTTCTCATGGACCGTCGCAAAATGAGCGAGCAGGACGCCTATGCCACGTTGCGCAAACGGGCGATGGACCAAGGGATGAAGGTGTCGGAAGTCGCACGCCAGTTGATATCGATGAACGATTTACTGAGGTAGACGGTCCCCCATGAATACGCCGATTCAGCCTGCCGCCGAAGCCGCCGCTCAGCCGCCGGAACGAACCCACGTTCGGTTGGGCTTTGTTGCGTTGAGCGACGCCGCGCCGCTCGCTGTCGCCAAGATTCTCGAATTCGGCCATGCCCACGGCCTCACCCTCGAACTTTGCCGCCAGCCCTCCTGGGCCGCCGTGCGCGACAAGTTGTTGTCCGGAGAAATCGACGCGGCGCACTCGCTCTATGGCCTGGTGTATGGCGTGCAGCTTGGCATTGGCGGCCCACAGGCGGACATGGCGGTGCTGATGGTGTTGAACCGCAACGGCCAGGCGGTCACCCTGTCCAGCGCGCTCGCCAAGACGTTCGACGCAACGGGTGACCTGAAACAGACGCTGGCAACGCTCGGCCGCCCTGCCGTATTCGCGCAGACCTTCCCGACCGGCACGCATGCAATGTGGTTGTATTACTGGCTGGCCGCGCAAGGCGTGCATCCGCTGCGCGATATTCGCAGTGTCGTCGTGCCGCCGCCGCAAATGGTGGGCGCGCTGGCCGGGAACGAACTGGATGGCTTCTGCGTAGGAGAGCCATGGAATGCACTCGCCGAAGCGTGCGGGGCGGGGAAGACGGTCGCGGTATCGAGTGACATCTGGCCGGACCATCCGGAGAAAGTGCTGGCTAGCCGACGTGATTTCGTCGTGCGCTATCCGAACACGGCACGGGCGCTGATCCAGACGATGCTCGAAGCGTGCCGGTGGCTTGACGACCGGCAACATCGCGCCGATATCTCGCGTTGGCTTGCCGCGCCCGAATTGCTCGACGTCGCGCAAGAGGTCATCGCACCGCGTTTGCTTGGCGAGTACGACCGTCCGTCCGCACTCCCTGTGAGTTTCTTCGATGACGGCCGCGTCAACTATCCGCGGCCCTCGGACGGCTTATGGTTTCTCACGCAGTTCCGGCGCTGGGGCATGTTGAGCGGCGACGGGGCCGGAGCCGGAGCCGGCGATGCGGCGATTGCGGCGGCCATCAACCAGACTGCGCTGTATCGCGAGGCGGCGGCGCTTGGGCGGATCGATGTGCCTGCCGAAACGCGCATTGAACGCCTGTGCGATGGCGTGGTGTGGGACGGCCTTGATCCGTCCGCATACTTGAACAGCTTCGTCATCCGCGCGTGACGCCGGTCCTTCCATTCAAAGCGACTTGACGACCTCAAAGGCCCCTTCGATCATCTTGCGCAACGTCGGCTGAACCGCTGCCGCGAGTTCGGGTGCGTAATCGAAGGGCTCCGTTTCATGCATATAGGTTGACTGGCACATTTCGAGCTGGATCGCGTGGACGCCGCGATTTGGCGCGCCGTAGTTGCGCGTGATGAAGCCGCCTTTGAAACGGCCGTTCGCGATCGACGTGTAGTCGCTGTCCGCAGCGGCGGCGACCACGGCGGCCAATGCAGCGGGAGCCGCTGTGCGACCGTCCTGAGTGCCGATGTTCAGGTCTGGCAGCTTGCCTTCGAACAGGCGTGGCAGGACGCTGGCGATTGAATGTGCTTCCCATAGCAGCACGTTGGCGTGCTGCTCGCGCAAGCGTTCGAGTTCGGCTTCCAGCGTCTCGTGATAGGGCCGCCAGTATTCGGCCACGCGACGTGCCTTTTCAGCGGCATCGGGCAGGCATCCCGGCTGGTATAGGGGCATTCCGCGAAACGTCTCGGTCGGGCAAAGCCCGGTCGTGGTCTGGCCCGGATAGAGGCTTTCGTCGGTCGATGGCCGGTTCAGGTCGATCACATAGCGTGAGAAACGTCCAGACAACACGGTCGCGCCGAGGTCGTGCGCGCATTCGTACAGGCGGTCGAGATGCCAGTCTGTGTCGGCGACGGTCAGTGCGATATCCGTGTACAGATGACGCAGGTCGTCGGGAATGCGGGTTCCGAGGTGGGGAATCGAGATCAGCAGCGGCGCGTCGGCGCGTGTCAGGTTGAAGATATCGTTCATAGGTCGGCCAGGGATCGAACGGGATGCTCGAACCGCAAGTCCTCATTTAGGGTGGGGGTCGTGGATCGTGTGGCACGGGCCATTTTACTGGAATTGAACGGGGTGCTGGCCGCGGGGCTGGTGGGGGTGCTGCTCGCGGCTTGTGTGGGGGAGGGGTTGGACGGGGTGCTGCTCGCGGCGAGTGGGCGGGAAGGTTTTGGGCGGTGCTGCTCGCGGCGAGTGTGGGGAGGACGTTGAGTCCTTCTGCTCGCGTGGTCGTTCTGCTTAAGTCGGATTTTCTTGCTTATTTCTGTTAGCCCCTGTTCGGGGCGGAACTTCATTTCTTTGCAAACGCGCAAAGAAACGAAGCAAAGAAACGCGTTTTAAACCG
>NZ_JBAUSA010000381.1:0-2098 GCF_049581465.1 Caballeronia sp.
GGTCCTCATCTTGGCCTACCGCAGATGATTCAGTCGAGAGCGCAGTTCGGCTATCGCGGGGTCATCGTCGTCCTGTTCGCCACGCTATTTGTTTTTGCAGGATTCAACATCGTCAACCTCGTGCTGATGATGCAGGGCCTCAAGGCACTGTTCAACTGGGATCCCGTCAAGGTGGCGCTGGCTGTGACCTTGCCGGCTTCGATCCTGGCGATTCTCGGCCACGACTGGATGCATCGGAGCTTCAAATGGGCGTTGTATCTCTCGCTGCCTCTTTATGGACTTGTCACGGTGGCCGTGCTGATGCATTGGGTGCATGACGTGCCACCTGCCGCTGTCGCGCCGGGGGCCGCACCGGGGGTCGCACCGACGCCACCGCTGGGTTTCGGCTGGATCGCTTTCATCGCGCAGTTCGCAGCAGCCGCCAGCTACAACATTGCCTACGCACCCTATGTATCCGACTATTCGCGCTACCTGCCGAAAAACACGCCGAGCGGCAAGCTGATTGCGGCTGTGTTCGTAGGCGCATCACTGTCGGGGGCATGGATGATCGCGATTGGCGGCTGGCTGGCAGACCATCTGCAGGCGACCGATGTGCTGGTCGCGTTGAATCAGGTAGGTAACGACCTCGCACCGGGGATGGGCAGCGTTGTGGTTGGCGTCACGATCCTGGCATTTCTACCGGTCATCGCGATGAACATATACAGCGCAAAACTGACGGCTATCACAGCGGTTGATTCATTCCGGAAGGTCCAGCCGACTCCCAGGACTCGCATCGTGGCGATTTTGTTTGTGGTGATCCTTCAGCTCGGCGTGGCCCTCAGCATCTACACCTCGGGTAAGGGTCTTTCCGTCCTGAACATTTACCTCGTGGTCATGCTGTATTTCCTGGTGCCCTGGACTGCCGTCAATCTGACGGATTACTTTTTCGTTCGCAAGGGTCGCTATGCCATTCCGCACTTCTTCCTGCCGAACAACAACCTGTACGGAAAGTGGGGCGCACGCGGACTGATCGCGTACGTGATCGGCTTCGTCTCGATGATTCCGTTCTTCTGCGTGCTTGACGGCACTAACGAGGTATATGTCGGGCCGCTTTCCCGCGACATGGGCAGCGTCGACCTGGCCTGGCTCGTCGGTCTGTTCGTCTCGGGCTGCGCTTACTACGCATTGTCGCGCTCGCTTGATCTGACGCACGAGGAGTCGGTCATCGCTGCTATCGAGAAGACATCACCGCAATACACCACCGGCGACAAAGGTCGCTACTGAACCACAGACGATCCCGTCAAGATCTACGAAGCAGGTAAATATCATGGCTACCGAGCAATTCGATTACATCATAGTGGGTGCTGGATCGGCCGGGTGTGTATTGGCTAACCGGCTCACCGAGGATCCGACGGTCCGCGTCCTGGTGCTTGAATACGGCGGAAGCGATCGCAGCGTCATCATTCAGATGCCGAGCGCGTTTTCCATGCCGATGAATACGTCCAAGTACAACTGGCGCTATCAGACAGCCCCCGAAGCTCATCTGAATGGCCGCCAGTTGCATTGCCCGCGCGGCAAGGTGCTGGGCGGCTCGTCGTCGATCAACGGACTCGTCTATATTCGCGGTCACGCTTGCGACTTCGACGAATGGGAGGAATTAGGTGCGCGAGGCTGGGGCTATCGCAACTGTCTGCCGTATTTCCGGCGTGCGGAGACCTACAAGTTCGGGGGCGACGAGTACCGAGGCGCGGCCGGACCCCTGTGCACGAACAACGGCAACAACATGGCGAATCCGCTGTACGGCGCCTGGATCGAGGCGGGCGCCGAGGCCGGATACATCAAGACAGAAGACTGCAACGGTCATATGCAGGAAGGCTTTGGCGCAATGCATATGACGGTCAAGGATGGTGTGCGCTGGTCTACCGCTAATGCTTACCTGCGGCCCGCGATGAAGCGCCCCAACCTGAGCGTGGTGACGAATGCGATGACACGCCGTGTGATTATCGAGGGCAAGCGCGCTGTTGGGGTCGAGTACGATCAGGGTGGAAGTTCGCACGTCGCGCGATGCCGTGCTGAAGTGTTGATCGCCTCCGGCCCTATCGGTTCGCCTCACCTGTTG
>NZ_JBAUSA010000382.1:0-4446 GCF_049581465.1 Caballeronia sp.
CTTATTGTCAGTGTGTCTTTTCAACGCTGTCGCTTTGATCACATCACGCTTAAAATTAATTGTGGCTCGAAAACGTTTGCTCGAAAAAATCCCCTAAAGCTTTGTGTTTTATTGCCGTTAACCTAGGCCACTTTTATTCCCACCGTTAACCTGCCTCACGACAATGCCTTGGCAAAATTAGTGTTGTCGTGAGGGCAAAAGGTTAAACAACGATCGGCGATTTCATTGCGCTGGCACCCCTTCAGCAAGCCTGCCATTCAACTTGAACACCTGCACGCTTGCAACTAGGCCCATCGGCCGCGGCTGCGGCTTGCTCGACCAACGCAGCGCCTGTGCAAAACGGCTAAGCGAGACGCAGGACGCAACCTGCAATTCGCGGAGACGCGCGAGTGCTCGCCAACCGCCGACACCCAGCGCAACTGTTGTAGCCGAAAGAAAAACGCCAAGAAGCGCGAGTTTTAATGCAATACTTAAATCACAATACGCCACATAAGTCTTTCATATTGATGCGAGGAAAGCTGCTGACGCAGGACATCAGACGGCAATCGTGTATTCGGCCGACGCAACGTGAACTGAAGGCGAATCGCCGGGTAGCGCACACTTTTGCAACGTTCAGGGTTACTGACAACATTTCTCAGAACGCACGCACGCTCCATAGATGCACGCCACGTTTTACGCGAGAGGACTTGAAGCACCCGCTTGCCTGACTCGGCGGCGGCTGACGACAGCGTGCTACCGAACAGACTGCTTAGTTAGCACGTCGCACACTAAGGCATGCTTAAAAGCAGCAGGGGCAAACGTGGAAATCACTCCCGCACAAGACCGGATCAACCGCCATGCGTGGCGCAGTCGAAGTGCACGCAACTGGTTCGGCAGTCTGCGCGACTGGACCGATCCGGGTGAGGCGGCAGCCGTCGCCTGGGTAGCCGATCAAGTACGTGACCAGCCGTTGCTTGATGTAGGTGTCGGAGGTGGGCGAACGGTGCCTTTGCTCACGCAGCTTAGCGCTAACTACACCGGCGTGGACTATACGCAGGAACTGGTCACGATCTGCCGCCGAAATTATCCTGGCGCGAGGGTTGAACATATGGACGCGCGCGACATGAGCGCGTTCGACGACAACACCTTCTCCCTTGTCATGTTTAGTTTCAACGGCATCGACGCGGTTGATTATGAAGGACGTCGCAAGATACTTCGCGAATTCTCCCGTGTGTTGAAACCCGGCGGTCTAGCACTTTTTTCGACGCACAACCTGCATGGTCCGAGCTATCGGGAAAATATCTCTCACCTCCTGCACATGCCGGATATCTCGGCAGATCCGATCAAGGTCGGCATCGATACAGCGAGGATGATCTACAGCTTTCCCATTGGCGTATTCAATTATTTTCGCCACTCGCGTCTTAATCAAGAATTCGATGGCTACGCGGTCCGCGTTTGCGCTGCTCATAAATTCGGCATCCTTATTATATACACCGGTATGGCGACTCAACGGCTCCAGCTGGACGAGGCCGGACTCACGACCGAGGTCGTTTTTGGCAACACGAGCGATCGCCAGATAGGGGTGGGCGATGATGTAAGCCGCGAGTACTGGTTTCACTTTATCGCGCGAAAGCCGCTGAACCCGTAAGTGCAAGAATCAACGTTCCTGGAAGACGGCGCCCCCTTTTCCTGACAACGCGCGCCGCCTCGCCCAGGTCCATTCAGCCGGACTGCCTGTCCCAGGCTGCCGCCACAAGCGTTCCGCGCGTCTTCGCTATTCTTGCGACGGGTGGCGGTTCTGGATACCCATGAGATCTATGTGCGCGTAGTATCAGGTCGACAAGACGCGCCTGATACTCACGCGCTATTCCATTGAATAGAGGATTGACCGGAGGGGTGACATGCGACTGGATGACTTCATCGTGCGTGAGATGGAACCTATCCTGGCTCAATGGGAGGCGTTTGCCGGCACGCTATTGCCAGCCGCGGCAAGCATGAAATCGCTGGGTCTGCGTGATCATGCGGAACAGATTTTGCGCGCCGTGGCGAAGGACTTGTCGACGCTCCAGACGCGGGATGCGCAGTCCGAAAAATCAATGGGGCGAGCCCCTAAACTGGTTGACGCCCAGGAAACAGCGGCGCAAACGCACGCCCTCCTGAGAGCGCGAAGCGGGTTCGACATCAACCAGTTGGCCGCAGAGTACCGCGCGCTGCGCGCCAGCGTTCTCCGCCTCTGGATGGACGACTGTCGACCCGAGCCCCCTGATCTGGACGACATCATCCGATTCAATGAGGCCATTGACCAGGCCCTTGCCGAATCGGTCGGATTTTTCAGTGCACAGGTCGACCAGGCGCGTAACCTCTTGCTTGGAATGCTCGGGCACGATATGCGCAGTCCCCTCCAGACCATCCAGATGACAGCCCAATATCTGGCTCATCTGAACGCGGGGGAGCAGGTGTCGGGCGCCGCGTCCCGTTTGATTAACAGCGGCGCTCGCATGCAGGCGCTGTTGAACGATTTGCTTGATTTCAATCGGACCAAGCTCGGTTTGGGAATCAATATCGTACCGACCGAAGTTGATCTCGCGAATCTGGCTTCCGATGAACTCGATCAATTGAGAGCGGCGCATCCCGGGCGCCGGCTCGAGCTTGAGGTCGTGGGCGACTCCCAGGGTGTCTGGGACGGAAACCGTCTACAGCAGTTGCTGGGCAACCTGGTTCTGAACGCGATCAAGTACGGAGCACCCGACACGCCAATACGCGTGGTGGTGACGGGCGATGCGGCTGACGTTCGCTTCGAGGTCAAGAATAACGGGGAAGCCGTGGAGCGATTAATCCTGGACGGCCTTTTTGACCCACTCCGGCGTGGCCCGAATCATGAAGATCAGCACGACGCGGACGGCAGTCTGGGGCTCGGACTTTATATCGCGCGCGAGATTGCCAAGGCACATGGAGGCGATATCGACGCGCGATCCGACGCGACAGAAACCGTGTTCGCCGTGCATCTTCCGCGCCGTCAGTAAATCCGGCCATCATGGCGACGACGACGAAAACCAGACATGCTCATAGGTAGCCACCGACGTTTCATCCGGTATGCGCTCTGACGTAAGCCAAAGAGACCTGACCGACCACGCCGCCGGCCAGCCAGGCGCCTTCACAAGTGCATCTTGGGTCGAGGCTCCGCCGACGCACGGAATGAACCACACAGCCATGAGAGGTTTCGCGTCCAGGCCTTTCTCAGTTCGCGTGATCAGGATCGCCAGCCCGACACTGTTCGACGGCTGCCAGGGAAAAATCAAGCGTCCGTTTGGACGTAACGCCTGCAGCCACGACCGCGGCGGCGCAAGAACAGCGGCATTCACATAAATGAGATCGGCAGCAGGCAACTCAATCGATGTCCCGTCGCCCCGCGTCACCGTGACGCCTTCGTAGGGGGCAAGATTTCGGCGCGCCGCAGCAGCAAGCGCGTGGTCGATCTCGAAGGCCTCGACACTTCCACCGGGGGCCGCAAGCATCGCAAGTATCGCTGTGTAGTATCCCGTGCCGGCCCCGATGTGACAGATCCTCTCGCCGCTACGCGGCGCGACGGCGCCGATCCAGGCGGCGTGAAGATAGGGCTCACCGTTGTTGATGCCTTTTGCCGCGTCGAGCGCGATCAGGGCGTTCTGATAAACGTAGACAGGATCGTCGGTTGGCGTTTCGAAGTACCGGTAGTCGACCATGATTTTCCAGGGACCGGCTGGGAGGAATGCTTCGCGTGGTACGCGCTCAAAGACGCGCTCGAGCCGAGGATCGTCGGACTTGCTCTCGGCAGCCATGAGCCTGGCGTAGCAGCGTTTTGCCTGATCGAGCTTAGACACGCCCTTATCCTTCATTCGATCCTCGCGATGGTCGAACTTCATGGCTGAAGCGGACGGCGGCCGAAGCAACGGTCAGCCATGACGCTGGAAACGCGCACAACGCCCTATTAAATCACGTCATGCGCAACGGGATAAGCGCAGCAAAACGGCTGGCCGCTACGTGGCGTTCCATGCCAGTTCCGGACAGACCTTGACTAAAGATATGCGCCCCGGTGCCGTTAAATCGTACTCGATCGTTTTGAACAGAAATAATGGAGTTGCATTTGAAACAGCGACCACTTAGGACTTTGGTAGTGTCCACCGCATTGGCCACTTTATTAGCCGGATGCGTGACACGTGGACAAGGCCAGCTCGTAGTGAACCCAAACATCGGCCCGGCGATCGCCCCTCCGCCGGTCCTGGTCGTAGCGCCCCCTGTCTATGAAGAGGCTTATGTACCCGGCCCCAACGATCAGTACATTGTCAATGTGACGGACGCCAACATCGTCGTTTTCGGCGGGGACACTTATATCTGGGTGGTCGGACACGACGGCGTCCGGCGCCGGCGTTTTTATGCGCATGGCGACCACCGCGCGGAGATCTTCCATCGCCGCGACGAACTGCATAC
>NZ_JBAUSA010000383.1:0-6676 GCF_049581465.1 Caballeronia sp.
CTGCATCAACGCGAGCACCCATGGGGAGAACAAGGTCAGTAAAGCGACTTCGCGCTCGCCGTACTCGACCGTGTTGCCGAGAGAAAATCCCCTCGTATAGTCGTCGTTGATCACCACGTTGAAATGCACTTCATCGCCGACAATATTTTTCTTGAAATAACGCTGGTAATACTCAGTCATCCTGAAGTTGTCGGGTGCAACGTCGGCTAGCGTGAAAAAACCCGAGACCCGTTGTTCGAAAGCGGCCAGATAGAACGGATCCAGTTGATAGAGCGCGGCCAGGTAATCCTGGAAGAGCAGGTCGACCTTGCCCTCGGGTAGCGCCTGCTCGGCACATACCAGCGGCGGCGTATGGCGGCCAAAGCGCAACGCAACCCAACTATCAAAGCGGATATGCCGCTCCAGCACACGCGTGAGACGGGCCCAGAAATGAGGGCCGTCCAGGGCGTCGATGGCCGAACCGATCTCGCGATGGAACGCCAGATCCCGCCATTCAAACTCCATCGTCTCCTCCGGTGAGGTAACCCTCAAGGGTAATTTCTGGACAAAAATAATGCCCCGATAATAGCCTGGACGAAATGATTAGCAAGACCGTGCAAAGCTTTTTCAAAGCATAGGGAAGGAGACACGTCACATGCAGGTAGAACTCGCTCAAATCACGCTGATCGATAGCGATGTAGCGCACAACACGCGCAAGGTCATCGAAACCATCGGCCGCGCCGATCTCGACGGTGGCACGAAACTGATGGTTTTCCCGGAGACCGCGCTGTCTGGTTTCCCCACGCGCGAAAACGTGGCAGACGTAGCGCAACCGATCGACGGCCCCGCGCTTACTGCCGTGCGCGACGCGGCGAAGCGCGCGGGCATCTCGGTAGCGGTGGGACTGGCCGAGCGCGAAGGCTCGCGTTTTTATAACACGACAGTGCTTGTCGATGAAAACGGCGAGATCGCGCTGCGTTATCGCAAGACGCATTTGTGGGCGACGGATGTCGGCGTGTTCACACCCGGCGACCGCTTCGCGACGTGCGTGTGGAATGGCATCACAGTCGGCTTGCTGATCTGCTACGACATCGAGTTTCCCGAGACCGCGCGCGCCGTCGCGTCGCTCGACGCCGACTTGCTGATCGTCACCAACGGCAACATGGCTCCGTTCGGCGTGGTGCATAGCCGCGCCATTGCCGCCCGCGCGATGGAAAACCAGATGTTCGCGCTGATGGTGAACCGCTGCGGGCCCGGCGACGACAACCTGACCTTCACGGGTGAATCCGCGCTCATCGATCCGTTCGGCGAGACGGTCGCGGTGGCCGGCGCAGAAGAGATCCTGCTTACGACCCGCATCGACTGGAACCGGCTCGAAACGAGTCGCGAACACTATCGATACCTGCACGACGCTCGCGTGCCGCTTGGCCTCACGCGAGCGGACCAGGAAGACGGATCGCGAGCACTCGTGATCGACGAGCGCCGCTTTAGCCGCTAGACCGCTTAGCCACTCGATATTTTCTGCAGTTCCTTAGCCCATGAAGCGTCCGGCGCACCCTTGAACGCGCGGCGGACGTGCCCGCTTACGCCTGTCGAAAGTCACGGAGAAATTCATGCAAGACTCGTCCATTGCAACGCAGCCGCACCTTAAGCGCACGCTCGGGTTTCCATCGGTGCTGTTATTCGGCTTAGCCTACATGGCGCCGTTGATCGTGTATGGCACCTATGGCGTGCTGGCCAAGGCAAGCGACGACACCGCCTCGACCATGGCAGGTGCCGCGATCGCCGCGTATTCCTATCTCGGCTTCGACGCGGTGTCGACGCTCACCGAGGAAACCATCGAGCCTGAAAAGAACATGCCGCGCGCGATTTTATGGATCGCGCTGATCGGAGGTGCGATCTTCGTGCTGGCTGCCTACACGATGCAACTCGCGCATCCGGGCGTCGAATTCAAGGACACGGATTCGGCGGCGTTCGAAGTAGCCAAGACCATTGGCGGCGATATTTTCGTGACCGTGTTCCTGGCCGGCCTTATCCTCGCGCAATTCGCGTCGGGTATTTCCGCACAGGCCAGCGTAGGACGCTTGCTCTACGCGATGGGCCGCGATGAAATCCTGCCCAAGCGCGTCTTCGGTTTCATTCATCCGAAGTTCAAGACGCCGGCGATCAACATCGCGATTGCGGGAATTGTCGGCCTGATCGCGTTGAAGCTGGACGTGGCGACGTCCACCTCCTTCATCAACTTCGGCGCCTTCCTGGCGTTCACAGCGGTCAACTTGTGCGTGGTGCGTCTTTATACGTCAGGCAATTATGCGGGCAAGAAGATGAACGTGTTCAGCGGCTTGATTTTCCCGCTGATCGGCGCGGTCGCTGACATCTGGCTGCTGGTGAGCCTGGAGAAAACCGCGCTGGTAATGGGCGCGATCTGGTTCGTGATCGGACTTGTGTACTTGTGCTGGATTACGCGGCTGTTCCGTCAGGCGCCGCCAGAAGTCGCCATCTGAAAGCAACGTGTGACGTGAGCGTGTTCAAGGGCGGTCATGCCGGGCTTGAACGCGTCCGGCCCCGGATCTTCCGTGGCATGGTGCGATCGGTTTTTTGGGGGTAAAATACTGTATATCCATACAGCCTACCCAGCTATGTCCGATCCCACCGGAAACGGCGGCGACAACTGCTTTTACTTGGGGTTGCCCGCGATTTCCACGACTACGACCGCTACGGCCGCAATCACGGCCCAACCATGCTGACCCGGCGTATTGCTCATCTGGACATGGACGCGTTCTATGCCTCAGTCGAGCTCCTCCGATACCCCGAGTTGCGCGGCCAGCCTGTCGTTATCGGCGGCGGACGCAATGCCGCGCCGGAAACACTGGCTGACGGCACCCGCCGCTTCGCCAGGCTTCGCAACTACGCGGGCCGCGGCGTGGTCACCACATCGACCTACGAAGCCCGCGCTCTTGGCGTGTTTTCCGCCATGGGCATGATGAAAGCGGCCGCACTCGCACCCAACGCCATTCTCCTGCCCACCGATTTCGATTCGTATCGTCACTACTCGCGGCTTTTCAAGGCGGCGGTCGCCACGTTCACGTCGCAGATTGAGAATCGCGGTATCGATGAAATCTATATCGATCTCACCGACCTGCCCGGCGAATCAGTTGATATCGCCGCGCGCATCAAGCAGGCGGTTCGCGATGCCACGGCCCTGTCCTGCTCGATTAGCGTCGCGCCCAACAAGCTGCTGGCGAAGATCGGTTCGGAACTCGACAAGCCGGACGGGCTGACCATCCTGACGCCCGCAGACGTGCCCACCAGGATCTGGCCGCTAGCCGTTCGCAAGGTTAATGGCATCGGTCCGAAGGCGACGGAAAAGCTCGCGGCGTGCGGTATTGAAACGGTCGGAGATCTGGCGCGCGCGGACCCCGGGATGCTTCAGGAGCGCTTTGGCAGCAGCTATTGCGGGTGGCTTCTGGAAGTCGCGCAAGGCTTTGACGAGCGGCCGTTAGTCGTCAGCTCCGAACCCAAGTCGATGAGCCGCGAGACCACGTTCGAGCGTGACCTGCATCCCAGGCAGGATCGCGACGAGTTATCGGCGGCGTTCACGGCATTGTGTACACGCGTGGCCGAGGATCTGCATCGCAAGGGCTACGTCGGGCGCACGGTGGGCATCAAGCTGCGCTACAACGACTTCAGCACGGTCACGCGCGACCTGACCGTCGTGTCACCCACCGCCGATGCGGCAGAAATTCGCCGGGCCGCCACTGAATGCCTCAGGCGCGTTCCGCTCGACCGCCGGCTGCGCTTGCTTGGCGTGCGCGTCACTGCCCTGCTTCCGCTCGGCGCACAAGTGCCCGAACCGCAACCTGTCCAAGGCGAATTGCCATTCTCGCTGGACCACCCGGAAAGCGACTTAGGGTCGCAGTGAGGAGGACGACAACCGTGTTCCAGAATGACCTGTTCGAGGCCGCGCCGCTTGCTTTGGTCGATGACCCGGAGGGCGGCATTCGCTATCTGCCCGACGTCATCCCGGCGGCGACCGCCCACGACTGGTTCGAGCAACTGATGCGCCATGTTCAATGGAACAATCAGCGACGCATGATGTACGACCGGGAAGTCGACGTACCGCGCCTGATGGCGACGTATTCACTCGATGTCGAGCCGGCCCCGCAGCCTTTGAAAGAGGCCGCGGCGCAGGTGTGCGCCGTGACTGGCGCGATGTTCAACAGCGTCGGCTTGAATCTCTATCGCAATGGCGACGACAGTGTCGCGCCTCATCACGACAAGACGCAGCACCTCGTGCGGGGAGCCCCTATCGCTATCCTTTCACTCGGCGCAACCCGTCGAATGACGATCCGCGCGAAATCGGGACACGGGCGCACGATTCACGTTGATCTGCATGCGGGCAGCGTCATCGTGATGAGTCACGCGTCGCAGTTCACGCACAACCATGGGATCCCGAAGCTAAGTGGTATTGAAGAGCCCCGGATCAGCCTTGCCTTCAGGTGCTTCGCCACTGCGCGTTAGCCACGCTTGAGCAGCACCTTAACAGCGGCTTAGTAGCGCCTTAGTAGCGCCCTCGCAGGCCCCTTGAATGAATAGCGTTATATTCGGTGGTATATTTCGGTCACGGACCATCTTCAGGCGGGTGTCGTCGTTTGAAGGTTGGCATAAGGGTCAAACTGCTGGGTCAAACCGCTTCGAGGCCGACGTGCATACCGCTCCGCCCTTTCGCCTTGCCGGCACGCGTTCCAGCAACGCGCCGCCCGACGTTTGCTGCGCGCCCACAGCCTCGCAACTCCGTAGCTTGCGGCGGCGCGCCAGGCTTTCAGAACTGGATTCGCACCTGCACTGCTCGATCATTGGAACGTGCCTGAGCACCAATGAGTTGAGAAAGCTCGTTCCCAAGTTCACTTCTCTCGATCGGCATGAAGCGACCGACCTGGAAATTCATCATGCGGCAGTCGAACTAGCCATTGAAGGTGGCGACGGGGCCAAAGCGTTGCAGAAAGCGCTCGACGTGCGTTATGCCGGGGCCTTGCGCAAGTTCGAATCGTCGAAGGATGCGGACACACTGCTGGCGCTGTGGAAAGACGCGTTGAAAAGCGGCGACATTCCGTCTGCTTACTGGGCAGTGATGACCCACCCGCAGGCCACCCTGAGCATTCGGCAGGCTGCGTTTGGCGACTTGCATATGTTGTCGCATCTCGTGGGCGCTGCCAACCGCGCGGACATCCGCCGGCTTGTCGCCCTTGAGGAAGAGAACGCGGCGCTCAAGGACAAAGTGGAGCGCCAGCAACGCCGGTTGCACGAGATGAGTATTGAGCGCGACGCAGCGCAGCGCCAGTCGACCGAACTTTCGCTCAAGGCTGCGCGGCAAGCGAGCGCGCCGGCCGATGAACTGGAAGCCGAGGTGATCGTGCTGCGCGAAGCGCTAAGGGCGCGCGACGAGCGTCTTGCGATCCATACGAGCCGGCGGGAAGTGGCCGAACAGCGGGCGGTTATCGAGCAGCAAAATGGCGAGGCGTTGAGCAAGCGTCTTGACGATGCCATTGCAATGCTCAACGCATTTCATGCCGAATGTCAGGCGTTGGAAAAGACGCTTGAGGACACACTTGACGCGTCCGGCGCTAAGTCCACGCTCGCGAGCCTGCAAGGCAAGCGCGTGGTTTACGTCGGCGGCCGGCCGGGCTCGAACGCGGCGCTAAGGCAATTGGTGGAATCGGCGGGAGGCGATTTCGTGGTGCATGACGGCGGGATTGAGGATCGCAAGGGGATGTTCGCCGCCGCGCTGCCTCGGGCGGATATTGTGGTTTTTCCGGTGGATTGCATTGACCATGATTCGATGAACCTGCTCAAGCGCGTGTGCGACCGGCATCAGGTTGACTATCATCCGGTGCGGACTGCGAGCGTGGCGAGTTTTATTGAGTTGATGCTGCGACTTGAAGCGGCGTCGCCTGTGAGCGGCCGCACGCCGCCTGCCTCCAGGTTCTGCTTGCGGCATGGCTGAGGCCGATGGGCTGATGCCTTTAGCGCTTGATCAGCTTGATCAATGCAGAAATTTGAGGTGCGCACGTCTTTGCCGCTTCGGTTTCTATCTCGCGATAAAGGCGAATGATCTTCTCGCCGACAGGCGTCAGGACGCACCCTCCGCCCGCAGTCCCGCCTGTTTCGGATGAGGTTGCGGGGGTCTTGAGCGTGCGGTTCAATTCGTCGATAAGGAGCCACGCTCGCCTGTATGACATGCCGAGGCTGCGTGCTGCTGCGGAAATTGAACCGTGTTCCTTGACGGCTTCGAGCAAGTCGATCTTTCCTGGGCCGATCGCGACAAGCTCGGCTTGGCGGATGCGCATCCGGAAGCGTACTTCGGGCGGGGGCGACGGGGGTTTGGTTGGGGGTTGGGCCATTGGAGCGGGAGGTTTTGGGCGGTGCTGCTAGCGGAGAGTGTGGGGCTAGGGCTTGGGCGGTGCTGCTAGCGGAGAGTGTGGGGCTAGCATTGAGTCCTTCTGCTAGCGTGGTCGTTCTGCATAAGTAGTATTTTCTTGCTTATTTCTGTTAGCCCCTATCCGGGGCGGGACTTCATTTCTTTTCAAACGCGCAAAGAAACCAAGCAAAGAAACGCGTTCAAACCGCGAATACCTAAGTGTCGTCGTTGCTCACTTCAGGCTTTTGGCCCGAACATAGTGCCGCCCCCACACATCAA
>NZ_JBAUSA010000384.1:0-1827 GCF_049581465.1 Caballeronia sp.
GTCGGTTACGCAGGATTTTTTTGGCACCGCGACATTCGCCATCGTCGCCAACGAGACCTACGCGCGCGGCGTCAGGCATTTCCTCGAAGAGGAGATGGGCGTGCCCTGCATGTTCGCGATCCCGCGCCGGCCAGGCGAGAAGACGGACAATGAGGCGGTCCGGGAGGCTGTCCGGACCAAGACTCCGCTGGTGATGTTCGGGAGTTACAACGAACGCCTCTATCTCGCCGAAGCCGGCGCGAAGGCGATCTATATCCCGGCGTCCTTTCCTGGCGCTATCATTCGCCGCCACACCGGAACGCCCTTCATGGGTTACGCCGGCGCGACCTACATCATCCAGGAAGTCTGCAACGCCCTCTTCGACGCCCTGTTCAACATCCTTCCGCTCGGAACGGAACTGGACAAGGTCGAGGCCACTCCCGCTCGCATTCATCGCGAGCTGGAGTGGGATTCCGCTGCGATAACGCGGCTCAACGAAATCGTCGACTCGTCTCCGGTTCTCTTGCGCATTTCCGCGGCCAAGCGGCTCCGCGACGCCGCGGAGCGCGGTGCCCGAAAAGCCGGCGATGAGATCGTAAGCGTTGCGTGCGTCGAACGCGCTCAATCGATCCTGGTCGAAGGACTCGCTGCGTGAGAACGACGTGGCGGAGCGAGGCTGAAGCTTGAACCATTGAGGCGGCGAACCAAGGCCGATCGAGGAGACGAACGATGGAAATGGCGTTGAAGACGGACCTAGCGCAAAGCGCCCGCGGCACGGATGGGCGTCTGCTTTGCTTCGCGCTGCTTCCCTTCTTCTTCCTATACGAAGGGGCTCGCCGAACCGTTCGCGGATTGAAGCGCGACACCGCCCCTTCGACTCAGAGGGCTTGCTTCGCCGAGGCCAAATCCCAAGCGTCGATCGCGACGTCTTACGCGTTGCTGGCCATAGCGATGCTGCAGTGATCCGGGCGGCGGCGGCGCCGCGCGGAACGCCAGTCGCGACAGACGTCGCGACGAAGTCGCTGTGAAAGGCGTTCACGGCAAGGCAACAGGAGGTCAACATATGGCCAGCGACGATAGATCTTCCTTATCCGGATTAACGGAGGCGGAAGCGCAAGAGTTCCATTCGCTGTTCGTGACGAGCTTCATCGTGTTCACCGTCATCGCGATCATCGCTCACATCCTCGTTTGGATGTGGCGTCCCTGGATTCCCGGGGCGAAAGGCTATGCGTTGCTCGACGGCGCGATGAGCGCGGCGCACAGCGCGCTCTCTCTCATCGGCTAAGGAGAACGTAAATGTATCGGATTTGGTTACTCTTTGATCCGCGACGCGCGCTCATCGGGCTGTTCGCGTTTCTGTTCATCCTGGCGCTCGTCATTCACTTCATCCTCTTGAGCACGGATCGGTTCAACTGGTTGGAGGGCCATCCGCTCAAGACCGGTCAGATCAACCCGACGATTCAGTCGTTGGTGGTGACTGACATCGGGTGACGATCGTCGGGATCCAGACTCCGTGGACGGGCGCGCTTGACGCGCCCGCTCACAACTCCAACCCGGACGCGATTCATGCCGCAGACGGGAATGACTAGGACGCGTCGGGAGGCACTACCGTGGCGATGCTGAATTTTGAGCGCAAGTACCGTGTGCGGGGTGGGACGCTCGTCGGCGGCGACTTGTTCGACTTCTGGGTCGGCCCGTTCTACGTCGGCTTCTTCGGCGTCACGACGATGATTTTTATCGGTCTTGGCGCCGCGATGATCCTCTATGGCGCCGCGATCGGCCCGACCTGGAACATCTGGCGGATCAGTATCGCTCCGCCCGACCTGAAATACGGCCTCGGCGCAGCGC
>NZ_JBAUSA010000385.1:0-2576 GCF_049581465.1 Caballeronia sp.
GGCGAGCTCACAAAATGCTTTATCGTAGAGCGCGCCGGTGAGGGACACATCTCCGAAGCTCGTCATAAGACTTGGCTTGCCCCGGGGCGATTCCCGTTTCTCGCATGCGACCGCCGAATGGTTAGCAGAGGGAGCCCTAACGACTTTGCGCGGAAGCCGCAGCGTCTTGGGGTTGGCGACTCGGGGAGATGATCTCGCCCATGGCATGGGTTGGCGGAGGGTTGATCGTGGCGGCGTCGCTGCTGGCTACTGTGCGCGGGCCAAAGCGAGTGCGTCAGTCAGAACCTGCCCCTGCCCGATTCGGCGCCACACGTCCTCGCTGACTCATCGATTTGCCGGGCGGAAACACGTACTTGATGTGCTTGCCGTGTCTGGTCAGTACACTGCTATCGCGCCGTGGATCGGTGAGTCGTTAGCGGTAAATCGATCGACAGCTCTACGGACCCGCTCCCACAGCAAACTTCTGTAGACGAACCTTCTCCGTCATACGAGGTCAATCAAGATCTCCGCCGCTTTTAGAATTGCAACGGCCGTTAATCAATACAGTTGAATCGTACCGGTGGTTCAATCTCCCGAAGTGGGCTGCCGCGATAGCTCGCCCGCGGCCTCAACTCATATCATTTCGGGGCTGCTCAGTTTCGTTCCGTCGGAAAAGCGGGCCAGTCTGTAGGGACTAATGTCGAACTGCAGCGCCTCGTCCATTACCAGCCGGCTCACGAGCACGCCAGCGCCTGGCCCTAGTCCAAAGCCGTGTCCGCTGAAGCCGGATGCGATCACGAGACCGGGTTTCGTATTAACCTTCGAGATAACGGGGACGAGGTCCGGCGTCGTGTCGATCGCGCCCGCCCATGCGTGAGCGATCCGCAAGCCCGACAGCTCGGGAAACACGCTGGCCACGTTTTGCAGGGCACGTTCGAGCCATTCGGTATCAGGCCGGGGATCCAGCACGCGTGTTTCTTCGAACGGCGAGACGTCATCGTCGCGCCAGGTCGCGCTTGCCTCCGGTCCGTGGAAGAAGCTGGCACCGACGCGAATCTTCAGTTTTTTCTTCAGCTTGCTGCGAAACATGGTGCGGAACTTCACCGAATGCCGCAGGTTTTGCGGCGCGAGTTCCACGCGTCCATAGCCGGGAACAGCGATGGTGTAGCCGCCGTCCAACCGTCGCCTCAGCGCGAAGTTAGGCCCGGAGAAACAGCCTTCGATGACCCCCGGCGCCTCAGCGGTTCGCAACGCCGTTCCCATCACGTTGATGGCGGGCAGATCGATGCCGTGATGCTGGCAGAACAACGCGCTCCAGGCGCCTCCCGCGAGAACGACGGTGTCGGCTGCGAGCCGGCCGCGCTCCGTCCAGATGCCCGAGACACGCCCCGCACTCGTGTCGAGACTTCGCACCGCGCAGTTCTGATACACCTTCGCGCCGAGACCTTGCGCGCCGCGAGCAATCGCAGGCGCGGCTTTCGACGGCTCGGCGCGGCCGTCCGTGACCGACCACAGACCTCCAGCCCACTTCGCACGTCCGGACGGAATGCGCGCTGCCAGTTCGCGCGCACTGAGGATCTCGCTGTTAAAGCCAACTTCCCGGGCGCGAGCAAGCCACGATTCCCATTGCGCGACGTCAGATTGATGCTCCGTGCCGTACAGGATGCCCGCCTTACGAAACCCAACATCCTCGCCCAGTTCTTCGCTTAGTTCGCTCCAGCGCTTGAGGCTCTGCATCGCGAGCGGTAACTCATAGAGGTCGCGGTTCTGCTGACGCACCCAGCCCCAATTGCGCCCCGACTGCTCGCAGCCAATGACGCCCTTTTCGAGCAGAGCCACCTGGACGCCGCGTCGTGCCAGTTCATACGCGGTGCTGACGCCAACGATGCCGCCGCCTATCACCGCGACATCGCATCGCTCGGGGAAACCTTCGCTATCCGTGACTTCGTCGATCCTTAGCATTTCATAGCCGTTGGTTGCCGCTTCTCGGTAGGTTACTGCAGTCAAGACCTTCGGAAATGCGCACCTAAAGCGCGATTTCGCCGTCCGCAGATAGTGGCTACGATTTTGGTATCTTCCACCGCTTCGCTGATAGGACGATCCTGTTGTATCGGAAGGGAACACGACGATGATCCACCAAGCGCTGAGGCAAATCTTGAATTGCAAACTTGCAGACTGTTGCCGAGACTAGGTTTCTGCGACAAAACCATGAAAATCATCCGGGCCGGTGGGTGTGTTCGGATTTTTACGAGCTCGAACCTGTAATGAGTAAGCAGAACGACATGGACTTTTTGTTCAACGTCCGTCACTTCGACCGCTAAATCACGGCCTAGGTTTGCACTGGGACGCCAGTTACAGGATCCGCCTTGGTTTTGATAATCATATAGCGGGCCTGCCTCCGTCCCAGTGTAGAACGGCTGGCGTAGCGTCGGGGTGCGGACAGCCGATGCAAGGCCGCACGCGCAACTGCGGGGTTCAGGTGCTTTGCATCTGAACCCGGATCACATCGATGACCAAAGCGTCGCCCCACAACGCTGTCACCCGGAGAGAAAGGCCACCTGAATTCAATCGTTGAGGCGACAGTTACCTTGAAAATT
>NZ_JBAUSA010000386.1:0-6287 GCF_049581465.1 Caballeronia sp.
CGGTGGTCATGATCACCATGCCCATGCCGGCGAGTACGATGCCCCAGTTCGCGGCCATCGTCTTCATGATTTCGGCCATTTTCGGATGATGCTTGCGCGCCAGGAATTCATCGGTTTCCTGCAGCGATCGACGAATGATGAACAGGAACGGTACGATCAGGCAGCCGATGATGAACGGCACGCGCCAGCCCCAGGAAGTCATCTGGTCGGGTGGAATGATGCGGCTCATGACTACGCCGATCAGCGCGGCAAACACCACGGCCACTTGCTGGCTACCCGATTGCCACGAGCAATAAAAGCCCTTGTTGCCCTTGGTCGCGATTTCGGAGAGATACACCGACACTCCGCCCAGTTCGACGCCTGCCGAAAAGCCTTGCAGCAGTCGTCCGGCCAGCACGATGATCGGCGCGGCGATACCAATGGTCGCGTACCCCGGAATCACGGCGACCAGCAAGGTGCCGATCGCCATCATCGTGAGCGTGAGAATCAGGCCCTTGCGTCGTCCGTGATGATCGATGTACGCACCGAGCACGATCGCTCCGATCGGCCGCATCAGGAAGCCCGCACCGAAAACGGACAGCGCGAGCATCAGCGAGGCGAATTCGTCGCCGCTGGGAAAGTAGGTTTTGGCGATGGCCGAGGCGTAGTAGCCATAGACCATGAAGTCATACATCTCGAGGAAATTGCCGCTGACGACGCGGAATACCGACTTCGCCTTCGATTCGTTCGCTGGGGTCGCGTGTGAGGGGGTTGACATGACTATCTCAAAAAATCCGGAGCCAAACCCGCTGCTTGCGGGTCATGAGCCGACCGGAAGTTGGCGACGATCCGGCCGTGATTCGCCGAATATCTCTGTAAGCTTCGTCTTTCCAGATTCGGTGAAAAACACTCGAAATCAGCACCAAAACGCAGAAAAAATGGGGAATAGTGGTAAACCAGCATGTGACTCAAACTGTGTGCAGGCGAGATATTACAGTGGGAACATGAAACTCCGCTACGCGGAACATCGCTGATACGCGCCAAACTCTCATTGAAATTGCCTGCATAGACATAGCCATCTCCATACATAAATTCGCATGCCTAATCACTCGCGTGAAAGAACTTGGTGCCAATCACCTGAACATGCGCGTGAGCTTTGTCTTCGCATGGGCCGCGGCATGATCTCGCCCGAGTGCGTCAATCGCAGGCGCCACATTTCACGCAAAAACCGTGCGTTGTGCTGAAACAATCAGCGAGTTTGAATTGAATCAACAATTATTTTCAGTCTTAACGCCTTTTTAGCAAGGAACTAAGAAGGTTCTGAGCGACGCCCAAGCTGCCGCTGGGTATCATCGGGGGCTGTTCTGTGGCGGGTCCGGGCAAGGTGAATCTTTGAGCACCTTTGCCGCAATAACTGGACGACGTCCACACGGCTGCCTGGCTAACCGCTGAGCAGTCTGACGCCCGCTTATCGGAAATAAAAACGATGAATGCTCCTCTGATCGTTGTACAAGGCGATCTGCTTTTGCCTACGATGTACCCCATGGCCAGCATGCCGTTCGCAGCCTTTGGCGAAGAGTGGATCTTGAACGGGACCCGTCCGGCTTTGACGGAATATGAAATACCGTTTTACGCCGCGCGTTTTATCACCGCTTATATCAGTGGGCTGACCAGTCGCGACGATCGCTTTCCCTACACGCCTTCTAGTCTCTGGGGCAACTTCAAGCGCAACGACCCGGTCGATCAGTCCGAGCTACGCCACGCCGCGAACCTGACGCCGGAGGTTGCCGAACCGCCGCCGTTCGCGTTCGAGCCGTTCACCGCGCCCGACGAGCATCGCGCGATAGTGCCGCCGCCCAATGATCGTCGAAAGCAGGTCGCCGGCGGCGCAATCGCGCTGGCGTGCGCTGCCTTTATCGCGTGGGCGTTGTTCGGGACAAAATTCGGACACCACGCAGACCTGCCCCTCGCGCCGCAACTCGCGTTGAATACGCCCGCACCCGCGACCAATGCGCCGGCTAAGCCGGAACCCGTCACGGCTACGCCGGCGTCGGACGCAACGGTGGCGAGCGCGCAAGAAGTGGCGCCTGTTGCGGTTGTCGCCGCGTTGCCTGTGCTTGCTGCGAAACCGGTGGCCGATGCAGCGCCTGCGCCTGCTCCAGTGAGATCCAAGCCCGCTGAACAGCTCGCCATGAGTTCGCGTCAGCCGCTCGCCGCGCACGTTGCGACCGAGTCAATCGCTAGAGCGCGACCGTTGGCGCAAACGCCAGCGCGCGATGAATCCATAGCCAAAACGAAGCCCCGAGCCACTACGCGTATCAAGCACGAAGCGCATCGATACGGACACGTTCATCGCAGGCATGGTTATCAAGGCGAGCCGGTGTATCGGAGTAGCGGGCACGCTGAGCCGCTCGCGGCACCGGGCCGTCGCGCGGTCGCGAGCGACAGCAATCGGGCCAGCTCCTATTCGTCCCCGAGCATTCCCGAGATGTACAACATGCTGGCCCACTCAGCGGTGCTCGACGACAACAGTGGCGGCTCGCGCGCAGCGCCGCGCGCCATTGCTCGCCAACCGGCAGATGTCCCGCCGTTGCGGGGCGGTTCCGCCGATGTGGGGAACTCGAACGTCGACCTGAGCCAACGCCGCATCACCGACGCGCCCTCGCAATTTTCAAAGTGACGAGTACATCTCATGGCGGCATCGCGCGTTGCATTCAAGCGCCGCGCGATGCGTGGACATCCCCTCAATTTATGAAGCGTCGCACTATGAAGTCTTCCTCCACGTTCCTCCGCGCGATCATGATCGCGGTTGTCACGCTCGGTTCGTCTGCCGCGAGTGCCTATCAGCCGGTCGGCACGTTGCTGTCCGCTACCGGCCTTGCCGACCCGATGCGCTCGCCGTCTTCTGGGGACCCGCTCGGCAATCTCCAGGACGGCACGGACCTGGCTTCGAACGGCCAGACAGCGGGCAATGTGTCCGAGCTAAAGCAGATGGTGCAGGCTGGCAAACTCACTGAATTGCGCGTGACCTATAACGGTAACTACGGCGCCGCGCTCTTTTTCTATCCGCAAGACATGGTGTATTACGTCGCGTTGTTTCAGGACAAGAATTTCTGGCGTGTCGTAAAGACGCAAGATAACGTTCACGGTGAAACGGTCTATGCGCAGTTCGCTCGCAAGAGCTATGCGCTCGCCGAAGGAGAAATTCGCCGCACGCAATTGCAGGCGCAGAAGGCGTTGCTCGAGCGCGTGATTGCAGTGTCAAACGATCGCGCTCAACGTCTCACCGCCGACCTGACAATCGCCCGCGCGCAGGAAAGCGAAGTGTCGCAACGGCAACAGCAGATGCAGGTGGAGTCAACCGCATTGCAAAACGACAAAGCCGCAGCCGAGCGTAAGCTTCGCATGTTGCAGCAACAGGTTCAGCAGCTTCAGGATCAGAGCGACGCTGGCATCGTGCAGTAGCTTATTGTGTTGTAGTCAAAGCGCTTACAACAACGAACAAAGCCCGCTTTCGCGGGCTTTGTTCGTTGCGTTTCGCTTACTTTAAAAGCGCGTTTCCCGAGCTACTCGCAGGAACGTGTCGAGTAATGGCGTGCAATCGAGCAGTTCGTCTCCGCCCGCGCGATGAAACTCCGGGTGCCACTGCACGCCCATCACGAATGGCGCGCGCCTGTAACGCACCGCTTCGATAATCCCATCGGCCGCCGATACCGCCTCAACGTTCAGGTCCCGCCCGATCGTCTTGACCGCCTGGTGGTGGATCGAGTTGACGAGGGCGTCGCGACGGCCCGGAAACATGTTCACGAGCGTTGAACCGTCGGGGAACCGGATGGGATGGCGGTGCTGGTCGTATTGCTCGTTCACGTGCACGTCGGCGTGGGGCATTTCGGTTGCGATGTCCTGATACAGCGTCCCCCCGAACGCGACGTTGATCAACTGACATCCGCGACACACACCGAGTACGGGCTTCCCCGATTCAATGAACTCGTGCAGCAATTCAAGTTCGTACATGTCGCGCACGCGGTCCCCGGGCCATTCAGTGCGTATCGCCGCCTCGGCATAGGATTGCGGCGAGACGTCCGCGCCACCCTGCAGCAATAGACCATCGAGATGCTTCGCGTAATCACGCAAACGGATATTGCTCGGATGCAACATGCCCTGATGGCCCACCGTCGGGATCATGAACACGAGCACATCGCGCGACATCACCCAATGCGCGATGGATTCCTCGAGGTATTGCAAGGTCTTGCCACGCAGGCCTTTCGCACCGGGTTCAGGATGAAAAATGCGTGCCGATACCCCGATGCGCAACGTGCGCTGAGTGACGCGCTGACCCGCACGATCGAATATACGGCGGGCGCGTGCCCGGATCACGCGACCGAGCACCGACCATGCCGAGTCGCTCGTATGCAGGTAAGCCGGAGGGGGTTGCCCGCCGTTCTGAGTACCCGGTGGAATGGGCGGCGGCAGATGCGATGCGCCAAAATCCGGCGCCGTGGTGAAATCGGCAGGGAGGCTTTTAGCCACGGCCGGGGGCGCGGCGTTCTCCGCGTTCTCCTCGGCCGCTTGCGCCTCTGTGGCAGTTTCAACCTGCTCCGCGAGACTCGCCTTTACCGCCGGCGTTTCACCGATCACGTGGGCGGTCGTTTCCTGCGCATGCGCGGCGGTCGCAGCCGATTGGCGGGCTTGTGCTGCACGGGCTGCTGCATCCACGCGCTGGGCCTTGGCGGTGTCGACGGGTTCTATTGTCGATGCACTCTCCGGTGCATCGGTTGAGGCCCGCTCCGCTGCGGTGGCGTCAGCGCCCGGTTGCGCGGCTGAGGGGAGATCGGCGGTTTTTGCAAAAGCCACTTCTGCTGGATCGCCGCTCGCAGCTCGGGTGGCGGGCGGTTCGGTGCCGGGCTTGCCCGGGTTCGACGAATTGTTATCGCTCATTCCGATAGAGGCGCCGGGCGCTTTGAGAATGGTTAGGGTTCAATTATCCGCCTCTGGTCCGGGGGCGGCAAACCATCAAACAATTGCTCACATTATCAGTGAGACGTTCGTTTCATGCTCAAAAATGATCGCGAGGCTTTTCGAATGTTTCTCGCAGCACGATTTATTACATTACTGGAATCGAAACGGATCAGGTAAGGACGCGAGAGGCAAACCGCTGGTAAAGCGCCCAGTTGCCTCGCTCACGACAGACAATAAAAAAGCCGGCCTGACGCGAATCAGGCCGGCTTTGTCTACCGCAAAAATCAGACTGCGGCTTCGTTCTCTTCGCCCGTGCGGATGCGAACCACCCGTTCAACATCGGTCACGAAAATCTTCCCGTCGCCAATCTTCCCTGTGCGGGCAGCACCGATGATCGCGTCGAGCACTTGATCCACTTGTGAGTCGGCCACCACCACCTCAATCTTGACCTTGGGCAAGAAGTCGACCACGTACTCCGCGCCGCGATACAACTCCGTGTGGCCTTTCTGGCGGCCAAATCCTTTGACCTCGGTGACTGTCAGGCCAGTCAGGCCCGCTCCAGCCAACGCCTCGCGGACTTCGTCCAGCTTGAACGGCTTGATGACTGCGGTGATGCTTTTCATGGCGCGCCTCGTCGAAATGTGCGGATAAGCAAGATAAACAGACTTCAGAACCAAATTCACATGTGCCTGATTCTAGCCGCGTTTTCACGATAACCACACGTATCTCGCACGGTAACTCGCATAACGTCCCGTCATCCGGAGCAAACGCCGCATAACGGTGCATAAAGGTGCGTATGAGCGCTCGCGCGGTGCTAAGGGATCACTCGGCGGGTATGTTCTTCAAATCCTCCATCCATACCGTCGATTCAGAATCGCTGGGTGCACGCCAGTCCCCGCGTGGCGACAACGATCCCCCGGAACCCACCTTAGGCGCATTCGGAATGCAGGAACGCTTGAACTGGCTGGTGCGGAAGAAGCGGTCGAGAAAGGTGCCCAGATTGTGCTTGATGGCCGGCAATTCATATTCGTTGCGCACCACATGAGCGCCTTCAGGCCATGTACCCGCTTCGCGATCTTTCCATGCCGAATAAGCCAGGAACGCAACCTTGGTCGGAGAAAAGCCAAAACGCAGCGTGTAATAGAGGTTGAAATCCTGAAGCTCGTACGGCCCAATGACACTCTCGCTCTTCTGCTCGGGATCCCCACTCGATTTTCCGGGCACCAACTCGGGGCTGATGTCGGTATTGAGAATGTTTACGAGTACGTCGGAACCCGAATTGCCGATTTGCCCTGTTTCCGCGACCCATCGGACCAGATGGGTGATCAGGGTCTTGGGAACGCTCGCGT
>NZ_JBAUSA010000387.1:0-3071 GCF_049581465.1 Caballeronia sp.
GCTGCGTCCAGTTGCGTCACGATCGACATGCCCGGTTCTGCAGGCGTGCTGCACGCGCGCACGCGCTCGCCACTACGGGTCCAGACCCAGCAGTCCTGGCAAGCGCCCATCAGGCAAAATCCCGCACGCCGGCCATCGCCGAATTCGGAATCGCGCAAGGTCGTCACGCTGGTCAGTAGCGCGACCATCAGCGTGTCGCCCACAGCGGCCTGCCGTGTCACGCCATCGACCGTAATCGCGAAGGTCTGGCGCTGCGTCTCAGCCACTCGCACGAATCGTCCGCTCATGCTTCGATCACCTCAATGGCCTGCAACCGGTTCAGATCCGCCAGCGAATGGTGGCAAAGAATCTCTGCACCCGACGGCAGCTTTTTCATCGACGGCGGCGTGGCGTTGCACATCCCGTCGATACGAACAGGACAGCGGCCACGGAAACTGCAAAGCTCGGCGATGTCGGCGCTCGGACCCATCGAGGGCAGCGCGGCGGCGACGGTCGCGCAGCGCGCATCGAGCCAGCCGGGTTGCAGCGCTGGCACGGAACCGACCAATAGTTCGGTGTACGGATGATATGGCGGCGCGGCCAGCACGTCGCGCTGCCCCGCTTCCACGCGATGCCCCGCGTACAGCACGATCACTTCATCGCAAATCGAGCGAACGGTGGAGATATCGTGGCTGATGAACATCAGCGACACACCCAGCTCGCGGCGCAATTCCGCGAGCAGATCGAGAATGGCCGCACCGACCACCGTGTCGAGCGCGGACGTGACTTCGTCGCAGAGAATCAGCGCGGGATCGGCGGCAAGCGCGCGAGCCAGGTTGACGCGCTGTTTCTGGCCGCCGGACAGACCGGCAGGCGTGCGCTCTGCGATTGATGTGGGCAGCTTCACCAGGTCGAGCAGTTCCAGCGTCCGCTTGCGTGCCGCCGCGCCGCGCAGGTGATGATAGAAGTTAAGCGGCCGGCCAAGAATGTCGGCAATGGAATGGCTCGGGTTCAACGCGGTATCGGCGTTCTGGAACACGATCTGGATCTGCCGGTATTGCTCGGGCGTACGGCGCGATAGCTGAGCGGGCAACGGCTCGCCGTTAAAGAGCACTTCGCCCCTTGCCCGGTCGACCAGACCTGCCACCACGCGCGCAAGCGTCGTCTTGCCCGAGCCCGATTCACCGATCACGCCCAGCGTGCTGCCGCACGCAATCGACAGGCTCACGTCATCCAGCACGCGTACAGAAGGCACACCATGACGGTCAATCCGGCCATAGCCCGCCGCGAGCCCGCGAATCTCAAGCAACGGCGGCTTCAGCAATTGCGCCGGCGTGCGCTCCGGGAACGCTGATTCCGGGCGCCGGGTGGCAGCCAGCAACTGCTGCGTGTAAGCGTCGACGGGCGCGTCGAGCACTTGCGCCACCACGCCGTTCTCCTTCACGCGACCACCGTTTAGTACCACGATCCTGTCCGCCATCTGCGCCACGACCGCGAGATCGTGCGAGACGTAGATCGCCGTGGTGCCCAGCTCGCGAATAACCTTCTTGAATGCCGCCAGCACTTCGATCTGCGTGGTCACGTCGAGCGCCGTGGTCGGCTCATCGAATACCACAACCTGCGGGTCGGTGATCAACGCCATGGCAGCCATTAGCCGCTGCAACTGGCCGCCTAACACCTGGTGCGGGTAGCGCTCGCCAATCGTGTCCGGTTCTGGCAACGCGAGCGCGCGGAACAACCCGATCGCCTTGGCACGCGCAGCGTCGCGTGTCATCAGCCGATGCAAGAGCGCAGGCTCGGTGACTTGGTCCATGATGGTCCGCGCGGGGTTGAACCCGGCCGAGGCGCTCTGCGCTACGTAAGAAACCGTGCGCGCACGCAAGGCGCGCCGTCCTTTCTGGTCGAGCGACAAGACATCGACCTCGCCCACTCGCACCGAGCCGCTGCTGATCGAGCAACCACGGCGCGCATAGCCGAGGAGCGCCAGCGCGATGGTGGTCTTGCCCGACCCGGACTCACCGATCAGCGCGAGCACCTCGCCTTTCCTGACGGAAAAATCGACGCTTTTCACGATCTCGACGACCGGATCGGGCGCGGCTCCCGCCACTACGCGCAGGCCTTTCACTTCGATCATGCTGACTGCCGCATTCATTGCAAGCGAGCCGTTCATTGCGCATCTCCTTGACCATGGCCGCCGCGACGACGCAGGTTATCGATGAACAGGTTCACGCCGATGGTCAGCGTCGCGATGGCGACGGCCGGCATCAGCACGGCGAGCGCGCCGTCGGACAAGCCGCCGATGTTCTCGCGCACGAGTGACCCCCAGTCGGCGTTCGGCGGCTGCACGCCGAGGCCGAGAAAACTCAGCCCGCTGAGCAGCAGCACGATAAACACGAAACGCAGGCCGAAGTCGGCGAGCATCGGATGGATCATGTTCGGCAAGACTTCCTTGCGCGCGATGTAGAACAGGCGTTCGCCGCGCGCCCGGGCAACCTGTACGTATTCCAGCGTCATCAGGTTGACTGCGAGCGAGCGTGAGATCCGGAATGCGCCCGGAATGTAGGCAAGCGCGGCGACGCCGGTGAGCATCGGAATGGACGAGCCGAACGCGGCGATCACGACCAGCGCCAGCACCTTGCTGGGGATGGAAATCAGCGCGTCGAACAAACGGCTGAGGATTTCATCCACCCAGCGTCCCGACACCGCGGCCACCAGGCCGAAGAACGTACCGATCACGCTCGCTAGCACCGCCGCCATGAATGCAAGACCTACGGTGTAGCGCGTGCCGTAGAGAATCCGGCTGAGCATGTCGCGGCCGAGGTAATCGGTTCCAAGCGGGAACGCGTGGCTTGACCCGCCAAACACGTCCATGGAAGAGAGCGCGCCGGATTTGTACGGTGCAATCCATGGCCCGATGAACGCGATCACCATCCAGAAGACGACGATCGCGAGGCCGAGCAACCCGAGCACGGAAAAGCGGCGCACGAGTCGCTTAAGCAAGCCTTGCTTCGTTGCGGCGGCGATGGGCGTTTCAGCGACGACCTGATCGCTCATGCCGTTCGCATCGCCGGCGATGTCGTAGTGCTCGGTGC
>NZ_JBAUSA010000388.1:0-4164 GCF_049581465.1 Caballeronia sp.
ATGTAGGACAGGATCGCACCCGACGACCCGACCAGCGATCCAGCGATAATCAGCATCGGGTTGTTCAGCGAAAACCCGATGCCCGCCGCCGCCCAGCCCGAATACGAGTTGAGCATGGAGACCACCACCGGCATATCCGCGCCGCCGATCGGAATAATGATCAGCACGCCGAGCGCGAACGCGATGGCCGTCATGATGACGAACGGCAACCACGACTGCGTCAGCATGAAGATCACGCCGAAGCCCAGCATGGCGATGGCGAGAAACAGGTTGATCAGATGCTGGCCGGCATAGACGACCGGCGCGCCCTTGAACAGCCTGAACTGGTACTTGCCCGACAGCTTCCCGAACGCGATCACCGAACCCGAAAACGTGATCGCGCCGACGAACGTGCCAATAAACAATTCCACCCGATTGCCCACGGGAATCGGCTCGCCGACCGCAGCCAAACCGAACGCGGACGGTTCCGAAACGACCGCATAAGCAATACACACGGCCGCCAAACCGATCAGCGAGTGCATGGCTGCGACGAGTTCGGGCATCTTCGTCATCTCGACTTTCGCCGCGACATACGCACCGACCGCACCGCCCACGACAAGCGCCGCGAACAGCAACCCTAGGCCGAGCGACAGATCCGAGCCAAGAGCCGCAGCTTGCTTAAAGATCAACGCAATCGTGGTCAAAATGGCGATCGCCATGCCGGTCATGCCGAACGTATTGCCGATGCGCGCGCTCTTCGGATTCGACAACCCTTTGAGCGCCTGGATAAAGCACACCGACGCAACGAGGTAAAGAAGGGTAACGACGCTCATGCTCATGGCGTTGCCCCCTTTGACGCGCTAGCAATCTGCTTTGGCGCCTTCTTCTTGAACATCTCCAGCATTCGCCGAGTGACTAAAAAGCCGCCGAACACGTTGACCGCAGCCAACAGGACGGCAACCGTGCCGAAGAACTTGCCAGCGCCGCCGACCGTCAGGCCTGCTGCGAGCATCGCGCCGACGATCACGATCGCGGAAATCGCGTTGGTCACGGCCATGAGCGGCGTGTGCAGCGCCGGTGTGACGTTCCACACCACGTGATAGCCGACGTATATCGCCAGCACGAAGATGATCAGGTTAATGACCGTGTGATTGACCAGTTCCATGTGTATCTCCTCAGGCCGCGCGCGTGACTTGGCCGTCGCGGCACAAGAGCGTGGCGGCGACGATGTCATCGGCGAGATCGATGTTCAACGCGCCTTCCTTCGTGACGATCAATTTGACGAAGTCGAGCAGGTTGCGGGCATACAGCGCGGAGGCATCGGCGGCGACCATGGAAGCCAGGTTGGTGTAGCCGACCAGATGCACGCCGTGCTTCATCACGACCTTATCCGTCTCGGTGAGCGGACAATTGCCGCCGTTGCGCCCTTCGCTTTCGATCAGGGCGCCCCGTCCCGCCGCCAGATCGACGATCACGGAACCGGGTTTCATCTGCTGCACGGTTTCGGCGGAAATCAACGTGGGTGCGGCGCGGCCAGGAATCAGCGCGGTCGCGATCACGATATCAGCCTGTTTCGCGCGTTCGGCCACGACCACCGATTGGCGCGCGAGCCAGCTCGGCGGCATGGGACGGGCATAGCCGCCGACGCCAACCGCCGCTTCTCGCTCGTCATCGGTTTCATAGGGCACATCGACGAATTTGGCGCCCAGCGATTCGATTTGCTCTTTCACCGCGGGACGCACGTCGGAGGCTTCGATCACCGCGCCGAGGCGCTTGGCCGTCGCGATGGCCTGCAAGCCCGCCACGCCCGCGCCAAGAATGAGAACGCGCGCCGCTTTCACCGTGCCGGCGGCCGTCATCAGCATCGGCATGAAGCGCTGGTAAAGGTTGCAGGCGACCAGCACCGCCTTGTAGCCCGCAATGTTCGCCTGCGACGACAGCACGTCGAGGCTCTGCGCCCGCGTGGTGCGCGGCGCGGCTTCCAGTGCGAACGCGGTGATGCCGGTGGCGGCGAGCCGCGCGGCATTTTCCTGGTTGAACGGATCGAGCATGCCCGCGAGCACCGCGCCGGACCTGAAAAGCGGCAATTCGGCGTCGGTTGGGGAATGAACCTTGAGGACGAGATCGGCGGCGAACGCGGCATTGGCATCGACCAACTCGGCACCGGCGGCAGCGAACGCGTCGTCGATATAACTCGCCGGCACGCCCGCGCCACGCTGCACAGTGACGCGATGACCCTGCGCCACCAGCTTCTTGACCGTCTCAGGCGTCGCGGCGACGCGTGTTTCGTTCGCCCGCGTCTCGGCAGGCACTCCGATATGCATCTTCGATCCTCCTCACATATTAGTTCTGCGGTGACCGCTTCAAACCGCGCAGGCCGGATTTGCATCGAAACGCGGTTCATTGCCACTGTAACCGAAACCTTCGCGCGAATTTATACGTTCTGGCACTAGTAAGGGCTACGCCCGCCGACGGCGAAGAAGCGCGTGAAACGGTAAAATACCTGCCTATGAAACCAGCACAATGGACTCCGCACGTGACGGTGGCGGCGATCGTGGAGCGCGACGGGCGCTTTCTCGTGATCGAGGAGCACACCTCCGACGGGCTTCGGATCAATCAGCCGGCCGGGCATCTCGAAGCGGGCGAGACGCTCGTCGATGCCGTCAAGCGCGAGACGCTCGAAGAAACCGCACACGTTTTCGAGCCGCAGGCGCTTGTCGGCACGTATCTCACGCACTTCGAACGGCCCGGGAAATCGGTTACGTATTTGCGCTTTACGTTCTGCGGCACGACCTCGGGCGCGGTGCCCGGCATGAAACTTGATAAGGGCATCGTCCGCGCGATCTGGCTCACCGCCGATGAACTCCGGGCGTGCGTGGACCGGCACCGCACGCCGGCCGTGCTGGAATGTCTTGAGCATTACCTCGCCGGGCGGCGCGTGCCGCTCGATTTTATTCATACACATTCGGTCGCGCCGTTGCGGGTTCAGGTGTAGCAGGTTTAGTTCAGGTTAGCCAAATGAGTCAGGCCGGAAAACAGAAAGTCGTGGTGGGTATGTCGGGCGGCGTGGATTCGTCGGTGACGGCGTGGCTGCTCAAGGAGCAGGGCTACGACGTGGTCGGCCTCTTCATGAAGAACTGGGAAGACGACGATGACGACGAATATTGTTCGACGCGCCAGGACTGGATCGACGTGGTGTCGGTGGCGGACCTGATTGGAATCGACGTGGAAGCGGTCAACTTTGCCGCCGAGTACAAGGACCGCGTGTTTGCCGAGTTCCTGCGCGAGTATTCGGCCGGACGCACGCCGAACCCCGATGTGCTTTGCAACGCCGAGATCAAGTTCAAGGCCTTCCTCGACCACGCGATGTCGCTGGGCGGCGAGACCATCGCGACCGGGCATTACGCGCGCGTGCGTGAACGCGACGGCGCGTTCGAGCTGCTCAAGGCGACGGATTCGACCAAGGACCAGTCGTACTTTTTGCATCGGCTGAATCAGGCGCAGTTGTCGAAGACGCTGTTTCCGCTCGGCGAGATGCCAAAGACCCGGGTTCGCGAAATCGCCGCGCAGATCGGCTTGCACAATGCGGCGAAGAAGGATTCGACGGGGATTTGTTTTATCGGCGAGCGGCCATTTCGCGAATTCCTGAACCGCTATTTGCCGACCAAACCGGGCCCGATGAAGACGCCTGAAGGGAAAGTGATCGGCGAGCATATCGGCTTGGCGTTCTATACGTTCGGACAGCGCAAGGGAATTGGGTTGGGCGGCAGCAAGGACGGCAGCGGCGATCCGTGGTTCGTCGCGGGCAAGGACATGGCCAGCAATACGCTTTACGTCGTGCAGGGTCACGATCACCCGTGGCTGCTGTCGCATACGCTGGTCGCGGGCAATACGAGTTGGGTGGCTGGAACCGCACCGGAGGAAGGCGTGGCTTGCGCGGCCAAGACCCGGTATAGGCAGGCGGATTCGGCTTGCGCGGTCGGGGCGTCGGCGGATGGCCGCTTCGAGCTGCGTTTTCACGATGCCCAATGGGCCGTGACGCCGGGGCAATCGGCGGTGCTTTATCAGGGCGATGTCTGTCTGGGCGGCGGAATTATCGAGTCGGCGCTGACTGCGCAACCGGCGCGGCGCGACGCCCAAGCGGCGCTGCTGACGGCGCGTTAATCCGCATCGGTCGCTGGGCGG
>NZ_JBAUSA010000389.1:0-5399 GCF_049581465.1 Caballeronia sp.
CGTCAATCCGCTCGATCATCGCCCAGCGATCGAAGGGGTCCCCGTGCGATACATCAGCGAATGTCCTACCGCCGTACCGCCCTATTTGAACCACGGGGTCGTCGCTTTGAAGCGCGCCCTGCTCCGCTCGCGTATCAACGTCTACGATCCAATGACAGTCGAATTACTCTCCTGCCTCCAAAATCCCCACGACCTATTCGCAAATTGGGAATGGCCCGATCGCCTCGCAACCATCGCGCGTTAATTTGGACTGTCGTTCGAGTTACTGAATGCATCCCTCGAATATTCGACTTGTTGAACCCGGATAACGTGATTGACCGCTCCGCCCGGTAACAGGCAGTGCAGGAGAAAAAATCCCGCGCTATACGGAAGACGGGTTGCGTTAAACCCTTCCGGGACATCACCCTCGTCTCACAGAGCATCCGGCGGCCAGGCGTCTCGCCACGCCCAACCGCCGGTGCGCTGCCTCCCCGGCTCACACCATTCGTCGACGAACGCCTCGTTGTCTTAGTGGCTTGTCGTGTCCGCTAACGAATTCCTCGCGCTGAACTTAAGTCAGCTCCTGCTCTCTCTCGCTACTGCACGGCCCCCCGTGATTCGCAGATACGCCGCTTCGAGCGGCTTTGTCGGCATTTGTTTATGTTCGTTCGTTGAGTTGATTAAGCCACGAACTGACCGTTTCCACATCCCCACTTACGTGGGCCTACCAACGGATGGGAACAAGTAATCAAGGTTTTAAGCTTAGTTAGCGACTTAAAAATATCCGTAAACCACCGCTGATGTCATCGATTCTTTATCGTCCGTGTCCTAAACTGCAACTGGGCAAATCGCAACGCTCACCATGATGCTTAGCTACCTCTGCGTGGCCGAGGGCTCGCGGGCGTTATCAACACCCAAGAACCAAGCAACATCCGCGCTATCTACACCGCCTTATCGATCCAATTGCAATTCAAGAGTTAACGTCAATCAAGGTTGCTGCCCCACTTTCCTAGTGATTCATTAGACCATTTAGGATGACAAATCATGCGGCTACAACAACGGCTTATCGCAGAACTGTTTGGCACATTTTGGCTAGTCATTGGCGGTTGTGGCAGTGCGGTACTTGCCGCAAAGTTCCCAGGAACCGGCATTGGTTTCGCGGGGGTAGCCCTGGCATTCGGTCTTACCGTCGTCACCATGGCCTACGCGATCGGGCACATTTCAGGCGCCCATCTGAATCCGGCTGTCAGCGTTGGATTGACGGTCGCGGGCCGATTTGCGGTGAAGGATCTTTTGCCGTATATCGTGGCCCAGGTGATCGGCGCGACTCTGGGTGCGTTCGTCTTGTCGATAATCGCGAGCGGTGCACCCGGATTCGATCTCGCTGCGAGCGGCTTTGCGACCAACGGATATGGCGACCATTCGCCGGGTAACTATTCGCTGACGGCCGCGCTGGTTTGCGAGATCGTGATGACCTTTTTCTTCGTGCTGGTGATTCTAGGCGCCACCGACGGCCGTGCCATCTCGGGATTTGCGCCGCTCGCCATCGGCCTTTGCCTGACCTTGATCCACCTTATATCGATTCCTGTTACAAACACGTCCGTTAATCCGGCGCGCTCCACCGGCCCGGCGATATTCGCGGGCGGCGCCGCCCTGACCCAGCTATGGCTGTTCTGGGTTGCGCCGATCGTCGGCGCAATCATCGCCGGCCTGCTGTATCCACGGCTTTTCCCGGATAAGGTAAGTGGCACTGCTCCGGGGCCGCTTGCTATCGATGCACCTTGAGTGGCTTGAGTGCCTTCACTAAGTCCGGACCCGTTGGAAGAGGTTCTGCTAGCGGTGCGGGTTAAGGGAGGTCAAGGCGGTTTTGCCATCGGTGAGCAGAACCGCCCCCCGCCCTAACGCCCAGCGAAAAACTCCCCCGCCGCGGCCAGCGCCAATTCCACCTCCGCCGGCCCGACATCGAGATGCGTGACCCATCTCTGCCGAAGCGCCCCATAAGTCGATGTCACGGCAATCCCGCGCGCAGCCAAATATCCCGCAAAGGCCGGCGCGACCTCAGCCGCGACATCCACAAAAACGATGTTCGTGTCCGGCATCACCACCGATAACCCCGGCATCGTCGCAAAACCCTCCGCCAGCGCGCGAGCATTTGCATGGTCGTCGGCAAGTCGCTCGACGTTGTGATCGAGCGCATAGAGCCCCGCCGCCGCAAGAATTCCCGACTGCCGCAGACCGCCGCCAAGCATCTTGCGCAATCGCCGGCCTTTTTCAATCAACGCCGCCGAGCCGACCAGCACCGATCCCACCGGAGCCCCCAATCCCTTCGAAAGACAGACGGAGACGGTATCGAACGGCTGCGCCAGGACATCGACCGGCACGCCCAGCGCTTCCCCCGCGTTGAACACGCGGGCGCCGTCCAGATGGCACGCAAGCCCATGGCGGCGAGCAAGGGCAGTGGCTGCATCGATATAAGACAGCGGCAGAACCCGGCCTCCGATCGTGTTTTCAAGCGCGAGCAGTCGCGTGCGGGCAAAGTGCGAATCGTCCGGCTTGATCGCGTGTTCGATATCCGCCAGCAACAATGTGCCGTCAGCCTGATTGGCAAGCGGCTGAGGCTGGATGCTGCCGAGCACCGCCGCGCCTCCCGCTTCCCATCGGTAGCAATGCGCCATTTGCCCAACGATGTATTCATCGCCGCGCTCACAATGCGCCATGAGCGCAATCAAGTTGGACTGCGTACCCGACGGCACGAACAAGCCCGCTTCTTTCCCAAACAGCGCGGCCATACGCGCTTCCAGCCGCGTCACTGTCGGGTCGTCGCGGAAGACATCGTCGCCGACCTCCGCGTTGGCCATCGCGGCGCGCATGCCTGGGCTGGGACGGGTGACGGTGTCGCTGCGGAAATCGTATCGGACGGCTGTATTCATGGCTTCTCCTGAAAGAACGTCTATGGTCGCATCTCAGCCGCTGCTGGCCTATACACAACAGCATCGAATCTGTTACAGACAACAACGTCAGTCTGACAATTGCCTTGCAGGCATTCCGATGGCCGGACATTAAGAATTTTTAAGCAGTGGAGCGATGGCTTTTTCATGGCCGGAGCTTTACGGTTATAGAACTCATTTGCCGGGGCGCACGAGCCGTCAGTAAAGTTGCGACAAGCGGGAATATCCGTTCTCAACTGCGCGATCGTGCCTGCCTTGGCGGCCAGGGAACTCCACTCCTGTCCGGCCATTCGTCCGGAGTGTTTTGCGTCTATCAGCCATCACACGTACCGACATGAGAAAGCCTATGTCCTTCGTTATTTCGCTTGCGGCTGGCTTTGTCGTAGGACTTCTTTACTACCTCATCAAAGTGCAGTCGCCCGCGCCGCCTGATCGCTCCGATAAGTGAACCTCGTTCCCATGAGCCGTTGGCAACTACGGGGCCGCCCGGGCGGCGAATATAAGCAAATCGAATAGGAGCAGGTATGGCAAGCGCTTCGTTGCGTCGCATCGCCTCGGTTATCGGACTTGCGTGGATCGTCCTCGCGGCTTCGTCCTACTCGTGCGCGGCACTCGCGGACGCCGAAAATCGTGTGCCGTCGACTGTGCAGAGCGTCGCCGTCGCGCCGCAATATGACACTACTCACGTGTACGTGTCGAACGATGACCTCGATGCCTTCGTCAACAGCTTCCTGGCGACGTTCGGCGGAAAAGCGTCCCCACGTGCCGTTTTCACGGTCACGCCAACGCCTAGCGCGACCGCGTCGCAGTATGTGCAGACACCCGTTGGCATGTTGTCAGTTTTCGCGTTCCAGACGCCAATCCCCTACCCTTTCGGCGACGAGCGAACCGGATATCTGGTGACGGACATCTTCGCGGCGGTGAAAGCCGCTCGCGCAGCTGGCGCGAATATTCTTGTCGAACCGTTCGACGACCCCATCGGCAAGGACGCGATCATCCAATGGCCGGGCGGCCTGACGATGCAACTTTACTGGCATACCAAAGCGCCTTCATACGCGCCCCTCGAATCGGTCCCGGACAACCGCATCTATCTTTCCCGTTTTGCGGCCGATGACTTCGTGCGTCGCTTCGTGCGCTTCTCGCACGGGAAAGTTGTATCAGACGACGCGCATGCCGATGCAGGCGCTATCGGCCGGCCCGGCGAGACTATTCGCGAGATTCGCATCGCGTCGGCATTTGGCCGGATGATCGTGTTTGTCACCGATGGCAAGCTGCCCTTTCCCTTCGGTCGGGAGACGACGGGCTACGAAGTCGCTTCGCTTGGCGACACGTTGTCCAAGGCTCAGGCAGCAGGCGCCAAGGTGCTGTTTCCGGCCTATAAGACAAGCACGGGGAACACGGCCGTCCTGCAATTTCCGGGCGGCTACATAGCTGAGATACACGATGTCGCCAAGTGACGGCGGCAACAGTTCCGTCCGACGTAATCTCGTAGCGAGACTTTTCCTCTGCCTCCGTCGACTAGCGGGCGCACAGGCACTACGGATCACGCGCCCCAGGAACATTTTGCAAGCGAAACGTATGCGTTGCGATTACTTAGTACCGGACCCGAGGAGAACCGCGCGTTTTCCCTTGGATGAAAGAAAATGTTAATTCTGTAGTATGGAAGAACCCGCGAAGCAATGCCGCCGGACCTGTCAGCGCGCTTTTCTTGCGACGGTGCAAATTAATATCCACGGAGATGCAAATGAACAAGCCTCAATACGGCGATCCATTTAGCCAATTCGCTGCGATGTTTCAGCAATATCAGTTGCCTGGGCTCGACGTATCAGCGATCCTCGAAGCCCGTCGAAAAGATGTTGAGGCTTTGGCAGAGGCGAATCAGATAGCTTTCGGCGGAATGCAGGCTATTCAAGGCAAGCAACTGGATATCCTGCGCCGGGCGCTCGGCGATTTTCAAACCATCACCCAACAGCTTGCCTCGTCTCCGGCCAAGCCGCAGGTTAATCCCACCGACGCAGTGCAAAAGGCGCTACACGCCGCTTTGGCCGACATGCAGGACATTGCGCAGAAGACTCAGCAGGCGCAGACGGAAGCCTACGCGGTCGTGTCGAAGCGGATGGAAGACGCCGTGGCCGAGTTGAAGGCGTCGGTGAACCCTCCGGCGAAAAAATAGCAGCGTCTCGGCGGCGTTCGCACTAGGTCAGTTTGGCCTAGTGCGAGCAAGTACGCATTCGCACTTGAGGGTTCTGCCAGTGGGGCAAGGGCGGAGTGCCTTTGCGACCGCAAGCAGAACCGTCCAAACCGCCCCGACCCGCCACGCCCTAGTCGGCCGCCGCCCCCGCGGCATTGCCCGCTCCTGCCTGACCAGCGCCCTTCAACTTTTTGAACGCGGCCTCTCCCACTGTATCCAGCCGGTCATTAATATTGTCCGGCGTAACGCCCGCACAAAGCCGGCTTAATTGATTCGGGCTA
>NZ_JBAUSA010000390.1:0-2300 GCF_049581465.1 Caballeronia sp.
ATTTCTGAACACGTACGAAATCGCGGTCGTTAAAGCTTATCTCATCAGGCCTTTCCCTTCGACTGCCTTCGCGATGGAGAATCCAAGATGACATGCCTGGAACGGTCCCCGAACCACATTAGTGAAATTGCAGTCTCCGATCAGCTCGCCACTTTCACGCTCAAGCAGCACGAGATGAAGAGCGTTTCCCGCTGCAGTTTGATGAGCCATTACACGTAGTCTTTCAGTGATGGCATCCAGATCATAGAAACTCTCTGATCGAGCGGGCTCCCAAGGCTGAAGGTGCGTTCGGTTGGCTGCGTAGTAGCCTAGTAAAGCGTACGCGTTGGTCTCGTTGACTACGCGCAATATCACGCGGTCGGTGGTCATTTCGTCGTCTGGATGGCGTGCCATATTGATCATTGATCTATTCTTTTTTGGTGTGCAACGAAGCACCCGCTCTCAAGCAGGTGCCTGACGCCCGGATGGAAATGCCCGTGCCGCTACCGGCGCGAGACCGAGTACGACCACAAGGAATCCGACCTGCGCCAGATAAAACGAATTAAGCCATTGATCATTTATCGCGACATAGTACGTGTTATGTATAACGTCACTCACGATAATCGCGACGGTCAACCAGAGTCCCGCCCTTGGTTTGACAAACAAGAGCATAGCGGCGAGCGAGTCAAGAATAATCAGCGCATCCCAATAGACTTTGCTCGCCAGGGTAATCTTGCTTCCCATGCCGTAGTCCCAAAGCAAACCATGTTGCAGGATCGCACGTGCATGATTGAAGGTAGCAGCAAGCAGGCATAGGGCAAACAAAATCCGGATCACGATCGATGCGCGGAGCATTCGGACTCTCGTAAAAATGGGGTGCGCTTGGCTTAGCAGACGGGAGTTTGTCATAGGGAGCGCTGCGGCATGTACCACGGCGGTCGGAGGCGTACCGCCCGAGTGATGGGATAGGGATGAAGAGTTGTACACGCAATCTGAAGATATTTATTTAGCTTATGTAAGCGACAGGAATACGGTAGTGTGTGCGGACTTAATTTTTGGACCTTTCTCTAAACGATGACAGACCTGCATTCAATCCGTCGTGCCCGTGCTGCTGACCTGCCGGCGATCTATGCTGGCGAACTCGACTATATTCGGCAGATCGAGCCAGAACAGGAGGCGCGCTGGACGGGTGGAATGTATTGGCACATGAAGCAATGGACCAACGATCTCGAACACATGTTTATCGCGGAATCGGGTGAGGAGGCTACGGGGTACTGCTTCTGGGAGGTCCACAGTAACGTCGCCGTCCTCGCGTCGATTTACGTTCTACCTGATAAACGCCGCGTCGGACTCGGTCGACGACTCCTCGCCGAGTTCATCTCCGACGCACGCGCGCAGGGTTTCGCTTCGCTCACCCTGGGTGTGAAGCCTGACAATCCGGCACGGGTTCTCTACGAAGCGGCGGGCTTTGTCTATACGCACGACGACGGCGGCTATCGTCACTACGCGTATCAGCTCGACAGTCTTACAGCAATAGTGCCGCTGACTTAAGAGTACTTGACGAATACTTGACGAGTACTTGATCTGCGGCACTCCAAGCAGTTCATCGGTCGTCGCCGCGCCGTTGGCATTCCGGATCGCGGCGTATCGAACACGATTGATGGACACGCAGACGCACATGACACCTTGTCTGCTGCTACCGTCTGACCGCGCAGCCGGTCGTATTCGACTTTGTCCATGGGAACCGCATCGGGTTCGCCGAGCTGGCTCATCGGTATGCGATACGTCTCGCGGGCACTCCATGCGGCGAGCGCAGCGACGACGGTCACGCCCAGCGTGATGGAGCCCACCGTGAATGGAATGTCGGCCGACCCCGGAGGTGCGACCGTCGCGAAAAGTGCCGGCAACAGCGCGGTGATGAGCGTGCCCACGTTCTGTGCAATCGACATTGCCGAGACCCGCGAGCGCGTCGGGAAGAGTTCCGGATAGAAGCTCGAAAAGACCGCGTTATAGCCTTGATAGACAATCCCCCACATCAGCAGTGACATGAGGAAAGCGAGCGGCACGTTGTGAATGCTGATCGCGTAGAGATAGCCGTACGAGAGCAGTCCTGAGCCGACCGCGCCAACCGCGACCGGCAGCTTGCGGCCGATGCGATCCGACAAATTGCCTACGTACGGAATCACCAGCACGGCGATGATATTGCCGACGACCGGAATCCACAGATACACGCTCTTGTGAAAACCGATACCGTATGAGGCCTGTACCGCGTAGGCCGCGCCGAAGATTGTCGCAACGACGGGGATCACGTTCATCAGCGC
>NZ_JBAUSA010000391.1:0-1761 GCF_049581465.1 Caballeronia sp.
GCCTGGGTCTGTGCGTGTACCGGCAGGGCACTCCCGAGCAACATGACCGCCGCAAGGCAGGAGCCCGCGGAAAGTCGTTGCCCGGCAGGCGCGGTAGCCCTCAAGTGTGGTCGGCTTGTCATCGAAGTCCCCCTTCTGACTGTGACCATGAATCGGCAGGTGCGCCGACTCTTTAATCGGACGGATCAGGACCGTTGCATCGGGTCCGTCGGCAAGGAAAGCTCGACTTCGCAGCGCGCCTCGAGTCGGCGTACCAACTCGCTCACGCTGCTGCCCGGCGGAATCTCCCCCTGGGTTCGATGCCAAAGCGCCTGGTTGGCCTGGCTCAGGTCCATGCTCAGACCCAGCTCGGACGCGAGCCGCAGAGCGATGTCGATGTCCTTCACCATCAGGTCGAACTTGAACGGATCGTCAAACTTGCGACTGAGAATTCTCTGGACGATGTGTGTCCGGCTCACCCATGACATTCCCGTCGAGGAGTTCAGGACCCCGGTCATCGCGGCCGGCTCCAGACCGTAGCGCGCGCCGATGACCAGCCCTTCCGCCGTCGCGAGGAAGGTCGCCGCGGTGATCATGTTGTTGATTGATTTCATCGCGTGACCGCTGCCGATCGGTCCCAGGTGGAACACGCGGTCCCCGAGGACCTCCAACAGGGGCCGCACACGTTCGACGCCAGCCTCCTCGCCGCCAACCATGAAGACCAGCTCGGCGTTCAGGGCGCCGATTTCGGCGCCCGACACCGGTGCGTCAACCATGTCTACGCCGATATCTTTCAGGCGTTTGGCGGTTGTTTTCGTACCGGAGGGCTCGGAGGAGGACGTGTCCAGCAGCAGGCTGCCGGGGCGGAAGGCCTCGGCGAGGCCCTGAGGACCGAAGACGACCGATTCGACCTCACGGCCGCTCGGTAGCATCGTGATGACGATGTCGGAGGCGGCCGCCACTTCTTTCGGTGACGACGCCATCACAACACCGGTACTGCTGCGATCGAGACGATCCAGGGCCTTCGGATCGGTATCGTAGGCCGTGATCGCATAACCCGCGGCGGCCAGATGGCGCGCCATCGGCAGCCCCATCACGCCCAAGCCGATGAAGCCTACCGGATGCCTGCTCATGGCAGCACCCGCTCGAGGCCCCCGAGCGCGCGAGTATCACGCCTTATCGTATGCATGTGGCTCTTCCGCCCCTGCGCGGAAGTCACACTCGCCCCGTGTGTTGTCAGGTCAATGCCCACCTTGGGCCGCTGCCGGTCCGTCCGTCATGACATCAGCGCAGTGAGTCCGCGCATTTGTTGAGACTGATGCTAACAGCGCCGACCTGACTGCGGAAGCCATTCAAACGAGAGACCGGCGTTCGCGAAAAGCAAACGCGCACCAAGCACCTATATTTTTGCGCGCTTTCGCCGGCGAGTTGCGTTCTGGAGCATGGCGACGGTATGGTTACGCCGAGGAACGCTCGACCAAACCTGCACAATCGACCATTCAACTACAAGGAACTGACTTACATGAAGGTGGCGTTTATCGGCGTCGGGAATATGGGGAAACCGATGGCTGCAAACATCGCAAAAGCGGGACACGAGTTGTCGCTGTTCGACGCTAATGTTGGTCTCGCTGCGCAGGTTGCGGGCGAGATCGGCGCGACCCCATTGTTGGACATCAGTAACGTCGGCGCAGCTGAGATCATCGTGACGATGCTGCCGGATGCACGAGCTGTGCGCGACGTCGCGACCGGCCCCGGAGGGATCGCCTCGGTCGCAAAGGCCGG
>NZ_JBAUSA010000392.1:0-6635 GCF_049581465.1 Caballeronia sp.
GGTGTGGGGCGATCTGCAGCGCGCGGCCGGCGCCACCGAACGTTTGCTGCAACTGCTGGTGGCGCGCTCGCCGGTCGTGCAGGCCGAGACCACGGTCGCGCTGCCTGTGCGAGGGGAGGGCCTCCGCTTCGACAACGTCAGCTTCTCGTATCCATCGCGTCCTGGCATTGCGGCGCTCTCCGCACTCTCGCTCGATGTCCGTCCAGGTGAACACGTGGCATTGGTTGGCCCGTCCGGTGCAGGCAAGACCACGCTGTTCCAGTTGCTGCTGCGCTTTTACGATCCGCAGTCCGGCAGCATCCTGATCAACGGCGTCCCGACGCGCGAAGTGCCGCTGGTCGAATTACGTAAGGAAATCGGTGTGGTGCTGCAGGAATCGGTGATCTTTTCTGGCAGCGTGCTCGACAACATCCGCTACGGCGCGCCGGAAGCCACCCTCGCGCAAGTCCAGCGGGCGGCCGACATGGCTGCTGCGGCTGGCTTTATCGAAGAACTGCCGCAAGGCTACGATACCTTTCTCGGCGAGCGCGGCGTGCGACTGTCCGGCGGACAGCGTCAGCGCATCGCGATCGCCCGCGCGATCCTGAAGAATCCGCCCATCCTGCTGCTGGACGAAGCCACCAGCGCGCTCGATGCCGCCAGCGAACGCCTCGTGCAACTCGCGCTGGACAATGCCGCGCAGAATCGCACCACGCTGGTCATCGCGCACCGTCTTGCTACGGTGCAGCAAGCTGACCGCATCGTCGTGCTGGAACAAGGCCGCATCGTCGCGCAGGGCCGTCACGCCGAACTCCTTCTGAGCTCACCGCTCTATGCCCAGCTAGCAGCCCTTCAGTTCGGCGAGCAGGTGGGGCAGGGCGCGCAGCGCGGCACTGTGCCGTGCCCGATTACGTAACAGGGAACGTCACGGCGAGGACTCGTCACGGCGAGGGCCCGTCACGGTACGGAAAGAGGAAACTCCGTGTCGAAACTTGGGGCGACATCGAGCGGTGTCTTGATGACGTCCGCGCGATGGTACAAGTCAGCCGTTTTCTGCTGCTCGGCGATGAGCTTGTCATCGATGGCGACAGGATGAAGTTGCGCGCGCTGATAGACCGTCTGCAACACATCGGGTAGCGCACATTCTTAAGTTATCCTGATGCTTCGAGGGTGATGTGTTTTGCGACGAGATAGCGCTTTGTGCAGACGATTTGACGACGGTCGGGACCACCTTGATAAGATGGATTGTGTACCGCGCGAAAATCTGAAAGAGTCTGGACGCTTTAGGAGAGAACATGAAAAAGTCGGGTTCGACTGAGGGCCAGTCGGCGTCTGAGTTGATTGACCAAAAAATCACCGAACTCGCGGACTGGCGCGGGGAGACCTTGAGCAGGATGCGCAAGCTCGTCAAAGAGGCAGACCCGGACGTCGTGGAGGAGTGGAAGTGGATGGGCACTCCGGTGTGGTCGCACGACGGGATCATCTGCACTGGCGAGTCTTACAAGTCGATCGTGAAGTTGACCTTCGCCAAGGGGGCTTCGCTGGACGACCCGGCCAAGCTCTTCAACGCGAGCCTCGACGGGAACGTAAGGCGCGCGATTGACATCCATGAGGGGAAGGAGGTCGACTCGGTTGCGTTTCAGGCGCTCATCCGTGCCGCGATCACCCTTAATACATCCAACGCAAAGGCAAAGCCAAGGAGAGCGAAGTAGGCTACGCAATTCACGCCCTTTCTGGACCGAGTGGACTCTCCGCGTGAGGCTCACTGAAGGGCAATAACGCGCTTGAAGTCCGCGCTAAACGGGCTTCTTGTTGTGTGGCGAGCCCAGGTAAGTATTCCTCGGTCCGTCGACAGGGCGGTTCCATTTACCGCGTATTGAACACGGTTATCCAATACCGTTCACGGCCTGCTCACTCGCCCGGAAGGCCGCTCGCTCGTTACTTCTTGAGCAGGGGAACGGTACCGGCGGTGGCGCCGGTGGTTGGAGGCACTGCACGGGCGGGTGGAGGCCCTCCGAACACCCCGTTGGTGGGTCCGTAGTAGGGACGGGCAGTGCTGGGGCTTGTGGAATTGGCGTTGTTCCGCGCGGCGTTTTCAGCCTGCGCGTTCGTGGCTTGAACTTCCAGCAGTTTTTGCTCCCGGTCGTTCTGCGCCATAGCGTTGCCCACTTCGAGTAAGCAGCACACACATATGAAGGGAGCGACAAGCGTCCGTCTGGTCATGAGCATCTCCTAATTCAAGTGAGCATTGCCCGGACGTCTTTAGGGGCGCCGGGTCAACACCTACTTTTTAATGGTGCGCTTTTATGAATTGCTTGACAAGGCGAGTCGGCTCGAGTTCGCCGGCGTACGACATTCCGAGATTTGACCGGGTTTTCCTCGAACCTGAAGAAAGCCAGTCGGACGGCTGCACGACCGATCGGTATTCAGCCAGCGGTCAGCTCGCGACGCACGATAGCTGTACCGTCCACCATTGCCTTCATCTTGCCGAACGCCACATCGCGCGGCAGATATTTCAATCCGCAATCGGGCGCCACGATCACATTCTCGGGATCGACGTGGGGGAGAGCCCGGCGGATCCGTGCGGCGACGATCTCCGGTGTTTCGACGGTCAAATCCGATAGGTCAAGCACGGTCAGAATGATGGTCTTACCGCGCAACTTCTCAGAAGTTGGCGGTAACGTACTGCCTTTAGGCGGAAGCGCGCAGCTTCTTGGCAGCGGCCACCATGTTGGTCAGTGCCGGAATGACTTCTTCCCACTGGCGCGTCTTCAGGCCGCAGTCAGGGTTCACCCACAGGCGCTGCGCCGGAATGCGTTCAGCGGCCTTCTTCATCAGTTGAACGATGTGTTCTTCGGTCGGAATGTTCGGCGAGTGAATGTCGTACACGCCCGGGCCGATTTCGTTCGGGTAGTTGAAGTTGTCGAACGCGTCCAGCAACTCCATGTCCGAGCGCGAGGTCTCGATGGTGATCACGTCGGCGTCCATGCCGGCGATCGACGCGATGATGTCGTTGAACTCCGAATAGCACATATGCGTGTGGATTTGCGTTTCGTCATCCACGCCATTGGCGGTGATACGGAACGACGTCACGGCCCAGTCCAGGTATTCCTGCCATTGCGACTTACGCAACGGCAGACCTTCACGCAAAGCCGCTTCGTCGATCTGGATGACGCGCACGCCGGCCTTTTCGAGGTCCAGCACTTCTTCGCGGATCGCGAGTGCCAGTTGGTAGCACGAGACCGAACGCGATTGGTCGTCGCGCACGAAGGACCAGTTCAGGATCGTGACCGGGCCGGTCAACATGCCCTTCATCGGCTTGTTGGTGAGCGACTGGGCGTACTTGATCCATTCGACGGTCATCGCCTTCGGGCGGCTGATGTCCCCGAACAGGATAGGCGGCTTCACGCAACGCGAGCCATACGACTGCACCCAGCCGAACTGGCTGAAGGCGTAGCCATCGAGCTGTTCGCCGAAGTATTCCACCATGTCGTTACGCTCGGCTTCACCGTGCACCAGCACGTCCAGCCCCAGCGCTTCCTGCTCGCGTACGCTGCGTTCGATCTCGGCGCGCATCGCGCTCTTGTAACCGGCTTGGTCGAGCGCACCGCTCTTGAACTGGCTGCGCGCATGGCGGATCTCGCCGGTCTGCGGGAACGAGCCGATGGTCGTGGTCGGGTAAGCCGGCAGCTTCAACAATGCGGCTTGCTTGTCGGCGCGGGCCGGATAGGCGTTCTTGCGTTGACCCAGCGTCGGCGTGATTTTCGCGAGGGCGGCCTTGACGGCAGGGCTGTTCACACGCGGCGACGCGCGACGTGCGGCAATAGCGGCACCGTTAGCGGCCAGCTCTGCCTTGACGGCGTCGCGGCCCTGGTTCAGCGCGGTGGCCAACACCTTCAGTTCGCCCAGCTTTTGCAGTGCGAAGGCGAGCCACGAGCGGACTTCCGCATCCAGTTTCTGTTCGCTTTCCAGATCCACCGGCACATGCAGAAGCGAGCACGACGGTGCGATCCAGAGGCGTTCGCCCAGTTGCTTCGCGACGGGTTCGAGCCAGTCAAGCACGCTGGCCAGATCCGTCTTCCAGATGTTCCGGCCGTTGATCACGCCTAGCGACAGCACGCGGTCCTTAGGCAATTGTGCAATCACTGCATCGACTTCGGCGTGGGCATTAATCGCATCCAGATGCAGGCCCTGCACCGGCAGCTTGCAAGCCAGCGACAGGTTGTCCAGCAACTGGCCGAAGTACGTAGCCAGTAACAGCTTCACCTTGCTGTTCGCCAGCGCTCCGTACGCGGTGACGTACGCTTGTTGCCATTCAGCAGACAGCTCAGTGACGAGAATCGGCTCATCAATCTGGACCCATTCAACGCCTTGCGTCGCCAGCGTGGCCAGCAGTTCAGCATAGACGGGCAGCAGGCGGGGCAGCAGCGCCAGCTTGTCGGAGTCGTCCTTGGCCTTGCCGAGCGCCAGATAGGTTATTGGGCCGACGATCACCGGCTTGGCTTTGACGCCTTGTGCCTTGGCCTCAGCCAGTTGTTCCAGCAGGCGTGACGGGTCGAGTTTGAATTCGGTGGCAGCGCTGAATTCGGGGACGATGAAGTGATAGTTGGTGTCGAACCACTTGGTCATCTCGCCGGCAGCGACGCCGCCGCCGCAGCATGCGCTATGGTCTTCGGCGCCCTTGGCGGTTCGGCCGCGGGCGACGCGAAAGGTGTTGTCGAGCGTATCGCCGTGAAAGCCCTGCACGCGTTCCGGCAGGTTGCCCAGGGTGAAGCTCATGTCCAGCACCTGGTCGTAGAAGGCGAAATCGCCCACGGCAGCGAGACCCAGGTCGGCCTGGTGCGCCCAGTGACGTTGGCGCAGTTGCGCCCCCAACGCTTTCAGTTCGCCGAGCGACGACTCGCCTTTCCAGTAGGACTCGAGTGCGAATTTCAGTTCGCGCTTCGCGCCGATGCGGGGGAAACCCAAATTGTGTGTCATTGCCATCGTGTCGCCTTGATTCGGTCAGGTTGCGGATGGGCGAATCGTATCGAAGGCGATTTATGAAGTAAAATGATGATAATTCAACGAACAATTAGTTTTGCTCATGCACCATGCTTGAAAGAATTCATCTCGCCATCGTCCAGGCGGTGGACAAATACGGCTCGCTCACCGCTGCGGCGGAAATCCTGTGCGTCACGCAATCCGCACTCAGCCACTCCATGAAAAAGCTGGAGCAGCAACTGGGTGTCGACATCTGGTTGCGCGAGGGGCGCAGTCTGCGATTGACGCAGGGCGGTCAATATCTGCTTGCCGTTGCGAACCGCGTGCTGCCGCAACTGGCGCTCGCCGAAGAGCGCCTTGGCCAGTACGCGCAGGGTGAGCGCGGCGCGCTACGCATTGGTATGGAGTGCCATCCTTGTTACCAGTGGTTGCTCAAGGTGGTGTCGCCGTATCTTGCGCGCTGGCCGGACGTGGATGTCGATGTCAAGCAGAAATTCCAGTTTGGCGGCATCGGCGCCTTGTTCGGCTACGAGATCGACTTGCTCGTGACGCCAGATCCGCTCTACAAGCCGGGCTTGCGCTTCGAACCGGTTTTCGACTACGAGCAGGTATTGGTCGTGAACCGCGAGCATCCGCTGGCCACGGCCGACTTTGTGAAGCCGGAGCAGTTGACTCGGGAGGTGTTGATCACTTATCCGGTAGAGACCGACAGGCTCGACATCTACAACCAGTTTCTGATGCCGGCAGGTATCACGCCCCGGCGGCACAAGGCGATCGAGACCACCGATATCATGCTGCAGATGGTGGCAAGCGGCAGGGGCGTCGCGGCGCTGCCTCGCTGGCTGGTGGAAGAGTATGCGGACAAGATGAACGTCGTCCCGGTGCGCCTGGGGCGAAAGGGCATCGCCAAGCAGATTTTCCTGGGCGTCCGCGAGGCTGAAACTGACATTGACTACCTCAAGGCCTTCATCGACCTGGCGCGCATGCCGGCGGGGGCTCCGCGCGCATGATTGAAATCAGCAAGCGGGAGAACTTCTACCAGCAGGAATATTGCGGCTGCGTCTACTCCCTGCGCGATACCAATCAACACCGCGTGCCAAACCCCCAAACAAAAAAACCGCGCTAATTGCTGAGCGCGGTTCTTGTACAAGCTTCGCGCGAAACACGCGCATCTCAGTTACTGAGCCTGAATCTTCCTCGGCTTCGCTGGGGTCTGCACTTTGTTGTACTCGAACTCTGGCGTGTCCTTGAGCGCTTCCTTCGTTGCGCCGGCCAGATAGAAGTTCCCGTTACGGATGTCGAGCGAGCCGATGGGTACTGCGACGTCATGCGTGGCGACGCCGAGGAACCCGCCAGTGGCGATGACGGCAGCCGAGACCGTCGTATCCGGCGAAATCACCAGATCGAGGATGGAGCCGATTTTCTCGTTCTTGTCGTTGTAGACGGCTTTCCCAAGGATGCTCTTCTTAGCGCTCCATCCCTGCAGCAACGCTTGCGACTGTTGGACTGTCACGCTCAGCGGTTGCGTGCCGGCTACTTGCGCCTGCGCACTGATACTTGCCGTGCCAATCAAGGTTGCAAGCGTTACTGTTTGCCAAATTTTCATATCGGTTTCTCATTTCGGTAGGGTGGCTACCCTCAGCAATTCCCAGGCCTGCCAGCTAACGTTCGTC
>NZ_JBAUSA010000393.1:0-2780 GCF_049581465.1 Caballeronia sp.
GCGTGGGTTGGTGCAGACTGTCGTGGGTCTCTACTACGGAAGCGGCGCTGCCAATGAGAAGTTTGCCGTGGCCCAGCGAGCCTTGGATGAGGCAAACCGTTTCTTAGACATCACCATGAAGCGGGAAAACGCTCGCGAGGCAGCCCATGCGGATGTCGTGAAGGCTCGACTCGGAACAGAGCAGCGTGAACGCGAACTCGAAGACGCGAAGTTAGCAGTAGCCAAGTCGCGCCTGGAACTAGGGGTGCTCTTGTTTCCAGATCCCTCGACGAGCTACTCCCTCGTCTCTCCTGGAAATCCGGCAATCCTGCCGGATCTCCCCAGTGTTGAAGCGGCGGCAAAAGCCAATAATCCGGAGATTCGGAGCGCCCTCGCTGGCGTGCAAGTCAGCCAGGCGCAAGCGCTCAACGCGCGGGCGGCACTTCTCCCCGATCTCGCGCTGAACTTCACTTATGGCATCGATGCACCCGAGTTTGCCAAGAGAGGACCAGACGGAGCTCGGAATCTTGGTTACTCAGCAAGCGCCACGCTCGACATTCCTGTCTGGGATTGGTTGACCTCAGAACGTAAGGTAAAAGAGGCAAATCTCCGGACCCAGGGCGCAAGAGCGGCACTGACAAATGCACAACGGAAGCTGATAGCAGATTTAGCGGAGTTTTATGACGAGGCTGATGTAGCCCGCCGTCAATTGGCGTCGCTGGATGCTAGCGTGACTGATGCGCGAGAAAGCCTTCGACTCACCAACCTGCGCTATGTAAACGGAGAAGGAACTGTGCTCGATGTTGTGGACGCTGAAAACACGCTGATTTCAGCAGAGAACGCACAAGCAGACGGCCTTGTTCGGTATGAGACGGCACTAGCACAACTTGAAACTCTGACAGGAAGGCTCTAGCCCGGATGTCACGCAGGAATCGTATTTTATCTCGATGGACACTCGCGATTGTACTGACGCTGTTGCCCGGCTTCATTTCAGGGTGCAAGAAGGCTGCAACTGAGGATGAAGCGGACAAGGCTGTAGCGGTGCAGGCCGAACACCCTTCCGTTGGACCAATCTCCGAGCAAATTACGGCCGATGCAATCCTCGCACCTTTGGCACAAGCATCGATTGCGCCTCGCATCAGCGCCCCGATCCGGGCGGAGTATGTGCAGCGTGGCGCGCATGTACGAAAAGGCCAACTCTTGATCGCGCTCGAAGATCGTGATCTGCAAGGAAGCGCGCTCGATTCAAAGGGCGCGGTGGCTTCGGCGCAGGCGGCATATCTAACGGCAACCCACGCGACGATTCCGGAAGAGATTCAGAAGGCACAGTTAGACGTCGACCAGGCGCGAGCAAATCTTGAAGTCGCCAACCGAACAGCTGAGGAGCGCAAGCGGCTGTTGCAGGAGGGTGCAATCGCCGGGCGTGACACGGACACGGCGATTGCCGCAGCAGTTCAGGCGAAAGCGGCCTACGAAACGGCGGCAAAACATTTGCAGAGCGTCGAAAGCACAACTCGCAAGACAGACGAGGAGGCTGCAAAGGGACAGCTCACGTCCGCACAAGGACGTCTAATGAATTCAGAGGCGCAGATTACCTACTCGAATCTACGCAGCCCTATCGACGGCGTCGTAACCGATCGGCCCCTATTTCCAGGAGAGACCGCACCGGCCGGCTCATCGATCATCACCGTAATGGACACGAGCTCTCTGCTGGCGAAGCTTCACATTGCGCAGTCGTCGGCACAGAAGTTGAGGATTGGTGGATCTGCCAAGGTATTCATCCCGGGGGTCAACGACCCTCAGGCGGCGACAGTTGCCCTGATTAGTCCGGCCCTCGACCCGGGGTCAACGACCGTAGAGGTGTGGCTGAAACTCCCGAATGCGGACGGGCGATACAAAGTCGGCACACCGGTTCATACAGTCTTGCAGGGGATCACAATCCCTGACGCCGTCCAGGTGCCAGCGCCTGCGATCCTGCCTGCCGATGACGGCAGCACGAATGTGCTGATCATAGAACCTGACGGTACAGCGAAGAAGCGTTCGGTGAGGCTTGGCCTGCGCACCCCGGAGAAGGTTCAGATCGTCGACGGAGTGTCGCCAACTGATCTTGTCATTACCGAAGGAGGCTACGGCCTCGATGACGGATCGAAAGTGAAAGTCGGCGGCAACAAGGAGGACAACACCGGCGATAAGGGCGCAGGTCCCGATGACAAGGGGGCAAAGGACTAATGTCTTCGGCCCCTGGATCTCAGTCAGCGCATGTAGAGGCTTCCAGCACTACTTTTTGGCTGGTGCGCTGGCATCGCACGATTTTTTTCGCCGCGCTTATCGTTACGACTATCGGCATTTACGCGTTCTACAAAACACCAATCGCTGTATTCCCCGAAACCGACTTTCCGAGGGTTGTGATCGGCGTTGACAACGGGGTGATGCCAGTCGAGCAGATGCAGGTAACCATCACAAAGCCCATTGAAGACGCGGTGAACAGCGTCCCCGGGCTTCAGACAGTCCGCTCTACTACGAGCCGTGGCACTGCCGAGGTGAGTCTGTTCTTTGACTGGTCAGCCGATATGTTTCGCACACTCGAGCTTGTGAATGCAGCTTTGAGCCGCGTGCAGCAATCGTTGCCATCAACAGCGAAAATCACAACAAATCGACTTACTTTCGCGACATTTCCGATTCTCGGATACAGCCTGACATCAGACACGCTCTCACAAACTCAGCTCTGGGAACTTGCTACATACACGCTCCAACCACCACTGAATCGTGTAAACGGTGTCAGCACTGTAACTGTGCAGGGC
>NZ_JBAUSA010000394.1:0-8285 GCF_049581465.1 Caballeronia sp.
AGGCGGTATAAACCTGCGCGATCTGCAACAGCGATAGCGACAGCCCGTAGCCATAGGCCATCGTTGCCTGCTCGATTGGCTTCCAGCGTTCGAACGCCCGCAGACGCCCGGTCGCGGCGCCGGGAAACGTCAGGTCGGGCGCGCGGCCTATGCCATATGCACGATATTTGTCCCATACCGTTTCGGGGCGAATCCTCAACGAGAGTTTCGTCAACGCGACATTGCTCGACATCTGCACCGCTTCGGACACGGTAATGACGCCGTGATTCGACGTGTCGTGGATCACGTGCGTCCCGAGCTTGAACGTTCCCGGCGACGTATCGATGCGCGTGTCCGGGCGCACCAGTCCCAGGTCGATCGCGAGCGCCGCGACCAGCGGCTTGATGGTCGAGCCCGGCTCGAACGTATCGGTCAACGCGCGATTGCGCAGTTGTTCGCCGGTGAGATGCGCCCGGTCGTTGGGATCGAAGGTTGGATAGTTTGCGAGCGCGAGGATCTCGCCATTCCTGGCATCGAGCACGACCACGCTGCCCGCACGCGCCCGGTGCTTCACGACGGCTGCAGCCAGTTGCGTATGCGCGAGTTGCTGGATGCGACTGTCGATAGTCAACTGGATCGTCTCGCCGTTTTCCGGCGGCTCGGGCTCGCCGATCTCCGAGACCACGCGTCCCAGCCTGTCGCGAATGACTTCGCGCCGCCCGTGAATGCCCATCAGCCGGTCGTTGGCCGCGAGTTCGACGCCTTCCTGACCCTGGTCTTCACTGTCCGTGAAGCCGACGATGTGCGCCGCCGATGCCCCTTCGGGATAAAACCGCTTGGTATCGGCGACCAGCGTCACGCCGGCCAGTCCCGTGTGCGCGACACGCGCGGCGAGGTCGGCATCGACTTGCCGCTTAAGGAGAACGAACGACCGGTCGGTGCCCAGTCGCCGCGTCAACTCGGCCTCGGGCATGTCGATCATCCGGGCAATGGGAGGGATTGTGGCGACGTCAAAACGCGCGGGCGTCGCCCATATTTCGTACGTGGCGAGACTGACGGCCAATAGCGCGCCATTGCGATCGACGATACGTCCGCGCGTGGCGCTCAACGCCAGCGTGCGCTGATAGCGTTTCTGCCCTTCGGCAATATAGAAGTTCCGGTTCACTACCTGCACCCACAGCGCACGCCCCGCGAGCGCTGCGAACGCGGCGAAAATCAGCAGGACGACGAAGGATGACCGCCACTTCGGCAGACGGCCTTCTAGCAGGGCGTTCCTTGCGTGCGTTCGAACCACCTCGTTTGCGGGGGCTGCGGCGCGCAGCTTCGTGACGGGTTCATCGGTATCAGCGGGATTCAATGTCCGAGGCGCTCTAACACGGTGTCGAATGCGCCGCCGGATTCGGGCAACGCGAGGCCGAACACGTCGCGCAGCACGTCGCGAACTTCAGCCGTCGTGGCAAGCTGGCGCTGCGTTTCGGCGACGCCACGGGTGGTCAGCGTCCGGTCGAGCAATGTATGGCGAGCGCCCGCTGCGAGGCGCGCCACGACCAGGTGATTCAGGAAGATCGATGCCGGAAACGTAGACACAAAGTGATTGCTCACGACGTAGTCGGCAGGAAATTGCGGTTCGAGGTCGAACCGGTAGATCGGCTTCCATACGCCGCCGAGTTTGACCCTGAGCATGTAGTCGCCGCGATCGATCAGGTCGATGCGGAACGGTTCGTGCGGCGTGCTCTGTTCGCGTCCCGGCTCGAACGCGAGCGGTGCGCTCAGGGTCATGCTGCCGAAGCCGATATCCGCGAGCCAGGTTTCCTCCCGCGTCTCGACCAGCAACATCATGTGCGTGCGGGGCGGCATGACCAGGTCGTTATTCCAGAGGACGCGCGCGGCAAGACCCGTGGTTTCGAAGCCGAGCGTGTCGAGCACCGCGCGAAACAGCAGGTTGTGCTCGTAGCAATAGCCGCCGCGCCGGGCGTCGACGAGTTTGTTGAACACCGCATCGAGATCGAGGCTCGGTGTCTGCCCGAGCAGCGAATCGACGTTTGCGAACGGGATGACCTGTGGATGCAAGCGGTGGAGCGCATGCAAGGTGTCGGACGTGGCGGTGCGCGTTCCGGTATAGCCGATTCGGCCGAAGTAACCGGTGAGTTGCGCCGGCGAAAGTGTCTGGATCATGTAGAAGTCCTGCCCAGGGTGAGCGGTGTGGAGCTGGGGCGCGCGGCCGCAAAGGTGCCGACATTCTACGCGACGGCCCGCATCGATTACATATTCCCTACGGCGGACGGGCATCAAATGTGCGCTTTGTTCGCGAAAACGGAACTGTGGACCGCGTACGATGGTCATTCGTACACGGTCCCGCACTTCTCGGTATTCTTTCTCAATATTCTTGATCGCACAGTGAGTGCGCTCAATGTTCATTCTTTAAAGGAACACTATGTCGACTCCGCTCGTTCCTGACAGCGCCAAGCCGTCCGCCGGCAAGCACCCTGCACCACCCGTCACGCTCGTCATTTTCGGGGCGGCTGGCGACCTGACCAAACGGCTGCTGATGCCTGCGCTCTACAACTTGTCGTCGGACGGCCTGCTCGACGACAAGATGAAGATCATCGGGGTGAATATGGGCGAGATGGAGACCCGTGCGTGGCGTGATGAGCTTACCCAGTCGCTGAAAAAATTCGCCGCCGATAAAGCCGGTGCGTTCCATACGTCGTCATTCAACGACAACGCGTGGAACTGGGTCGCGGACCGCCTGGAATACGTAGCGGGAGAGTTCGAAAGCGACGACGTGTTCAACAAGCTCAAGGAAAAGCTCGGTGACAACGGAAATGTCATTTTTTATCTCGCCGTCAGCGGGCGATTCTTCAAGACGATCGTCGAACGGATCGGCAAGGTGGGTCTGTTCAAGGAAGCCGACGGCAGCTTCCGTCGCGTGGTCATCGAAAAGCCGTTTGGCCATGACTATGCGTCGGCGAAGGATCTGAACGAGAGCATTCTCACGTTCGCCCGCGAGGACCAGGTTTATCGTATCGATCACTTCCTCGGCAAGGACACGGTCCAAAGCATTTTGGCCGTGCGTTTCGCCAACGCGTTTTTCGAGCCGCTCTGGCGGCGCGAATATATCGATTCCGTGCAGATCACGGCGGCTGAGACCGTAGGCGTGGAAGCGCGCGGCGGCTTCTACGAGCAGACCGGCGCATTCCGCGACATGGTGCCGAATCATCTGTTCCAGTTGCTCGGCACGGTCGCCATGGAACCGCCGAATTCGTTCAGCGCCGAAGCCGTGCGCGACAAGAAAGCGGAGATATTCGAGGCGGTCAGGCCGTTGAAACCCAGCGACGTCGTGCTGGGCCAGTACGAGAAATCGGACACCCTGGCGGGTTATCGGGAGGAGGCGAATGTCGCGCCCGACAGCCAGACCGAGACCTATGCGGCGGCGCGCGTGTTCATCGACAACTGGCGCTGGGGCGGCGTGCCGTTCTACCTGCGCACGGGCAAGCGGATGACCTCGCGACGCACCGAGATTTCAATCCAGTTGAAAGCCGTGCCGTTCCTGCTGTTCCGTGACACGGCCGTCGATACGCTCGTGCCGAACGTGCTGACGCTGCGCATCGACCCGGAACATGGCACCACGTTCGACTTCAACGTGAAAGTGCCGGGTCCGGTCATGCAGGTCGGAGCGGTGCAATCGTCGTTCAGCTACGGCGATTTCTTCGCGGAGAAGGCGAATGTGGGCTATGAGACGTTACTGTACGACTGCATGCTCGGCGACGAAACTTTGTTCCAGCGCGCGGACAGTATTGAGTTGAGCTGGGCGGCCGTGGAAAAGGTACTGCATCCCGACGACGGCCCGCTGCCTGTGCACGGCTACACGGCGGGCAGCGCGGGGCCAAAGGAATCTGACGCTCTGCTGAAGGCGGACGGCCGCGCCTGGCGCTCGCTCGCCGCCGATAAATCCACCGGTAACAACGATAAAAAGTAAGGGGAATACGCATGGTCGCAGCAAAAGGCAAGAACGCGAAAGAACGGATCCTGGCCATCGACGTGGGCGGTACCGGTCTGAAAGCCGCCATCATCGACTCGCATGGAAACATGGAAACGGAGCGGCTGAAAGTGCCGACGCCGCACCCGTGCCCGCCGGACCTCCTGGTCCAGACCTTGGTGAAACTGGTCACGCCGCTCCTCACGCCGTTGCCGGCCACGCACATTTCGGTCGGCTTTCCTGGCGTGGTCCGCGATAACCGCATACTGACTGCACCGAACCTGGGTAACGAAGACTGGCGCGATATCCCGCTGGCCCAAATGCTCACGGAGCATCTCGGCAATCTGGCCGTGCGCATCATCAACGACGCCGAAATGCAGGGCCTTGCAGCAATCGAAGGGAAGGGGCTCGAACTGGTGTTGACGCTCGGGACGGGAGCGGGCACAGCGCTTTTCCGCGATGGCGAACTCATGCCGCATCTTGAACTCGCTCACCATCCGGTGTCGAAGAACAAGACCTACGATGAGTACATCGGCAACGCGGCGCGCGAAAAGGCGGGCAACAAACGCTGGAATCGTCGGGTGGAGAAGATCATCGGGATTCTGTATTCGCTGATGCATTACGATCGGCTATGGATTGGCGGCGGCAACGCCGCGAATCTCAATTTCGTCCTGCCGGACAACGTGAAAGTGGTATCGAACGAAGCCGGCATCGAGGGCGGTTCTCGTCTGTGGCACCCGCGTTCCGTGCGCGAAACGCGTCAGTTGCCCGAAGCAAACCAGCGTACCGGAGTGTTTGAATGAACGCGCTGGATGCGACCGGTTTGCGGGTCACGGGGGCCAACGATCCGCAGAAAGCGTTCGATGCCCTCGCGAGGGTCGAGCTCGTGATCTCCGATTGCGACGGTACCTTGCTGCACACGGACAAGTCTCTCGGCAATGCGGCAAAAGAGGCGGTGAGTGCTCTTCGGGCGGCCGGCGTGCGTTTCACCGTCGCCAGCAGCCGGCCGGGGAAAGGCATGCGCGCAATCGTCGAGGCGCTCGCCATCGATCTTCCGTTTGCCGCTTACAACGGCGGCAAACTCGTTGATCCGGCGGACTGGAAAATGCTCAACGCCCATTTGCTGTCGCGCGCAGCGGTCGAAGCGGCGCTGCAAAGCCTGGAACGTGACGGTATCGACGCGTGGGTGTTTATCGACGACCAATGGCACATCACGAATCCCGATGGCGAATATGTGCCGCTCGAACGCCGGACGGTGGGCTATGACCCGGTGGTGGTGAAGCGTTTCGAAGATGCCGATCTCGATTCGGTCGAGAAGATCGTGGCCTCGTCGAAGGACGGGGATCTGCTCACGCGCAAGAACGCCGAACTTGACGAAACGCTCAAGGGGCGCGCCATCACCATGCGTTCACAGGCCTACTACCTCGACATCACGCATCCGGACGCGAACAAGGGCGCAGGGATTCGAGAAATCGCTCGACTGGCGGGTGTGCCGCTAGAAAACGTGGCCGTGCTCGGCGATATGTCGAACGATGTCGCGATGTTCGATGTCGCGGGGATGTCGATCGTGATGGGACAGGCGTCGGAGGAGGTGCAGGCGCATGCAACGCTGGTATCGGCGACAAATGACGAAGACGGCTTCGCCATGGGGCTGAACGGATTGCTCGTGGCCAGAAAGAGGGGGCAGCGGGGAGTGTAGCGGTAGCGGGGCGTGCAACGGTACCGTTAGGCCAAGCGCAATCGGCGCCATGCGCGATGCTGATTTTCAGCATCCAGCGGCGGCGCCGACGTAGCTCAAGCTTTTCAACTTGCAGGACTTGCCAGAACGAGCGCAGCGGCAACAGGTTGCCAGCCGGCAAAGGTTCTTTAACGGCGGCGCATTTGCGGACGCGGACCGCCGCCAGTTGCACGTTCGTCCTTGTGGCGGAAATTGATCCGCCCTTTCGTCAGGTCATACACAGACAATTCCAGCGTCACGCGATCGCCCGCGAGAATCCGGATGTGATTCTTGCGCATGCGGCCAGAAGCGTACGCGCCCACGACTACGCCATTGTCCAACGTCACGCGGTAGCGGCTATCAGGAAGCACTTCGTCTACGATGCCGTCCAACTCAAGTAACTCTTCTTTCGCCATATGAAACTCCTTGTTTACTTCGATTGTGTGATTGTAAGCGACGCCGGCCTCTGCCGCCGAAGCCTTTTAAGCCATTCCATCACAGATCTGCAACAGTCTGGCCTTCAATCTGACCATCGATAAGCTTTTCTGCATGCAACATGCAGGCCCGGCGGGCCTGGCCGCCATTTTCGAACGATGCCGTGTGGCCCAGGCGAAATACACGGAACTCGCCCGTTGCCTGCTCGCCCTCGGGCGCCGCGCGTCGGATTCGCACTGACGCTTCGTAGCCGGCATCTGCTGCACGCACGGCCACGCCATCACGCGCGCCACGCGGGTAGATCAGCGGATAAATCTCGTAACCCTTGTACGTCTTGACCGACTCTTTCATGTTTCCTGTCATGTTCCCTGAATTCCTGTAGTTCGGCCGCTCGAGCATCGAAATGCCGTATGCGACGCGCAACTGTCACGCGAACGGCCGGTTTGAGCGCCGCGGCGCTCGCAGTCGATAAGGCTTGCGACTAAAAGTAACGTGCGGCGCACGCAACGTGGCGCCGCACGCTAGGCTGAAGGTATTGAAGAACGTCGCGGCCAATCGCCTGCCCGTTTGCGCTGCTATGGCTAAACGGCTGCGCAGCCATCGACGTTGCTAGGCCATTCAAAACTGAAGACGAATGCCGGCCGTGATCTTGTACGAGGCCTGCATTGCCGGGGCGAAAACATTCAGCATGATGACTTGCGCTGAAATGTGGGTGAATCGCTGTTGCCGAGGCAAACACGATGCGCCGAACGCGCTAAATGTATGCTTTTAGACAGCAAAACGGAAAAAAGTTCCGCTCTCAGTCGCGCTGTCACTCACTGTCACCTACGGCCCCGCCTCGCTTGTTCCTCGATTGCTGCTTCAAAGACTCGCTTCACAGGCTCTATTATAACCATCCTGCCTTTCGAAACCGTCTCCACAGGAAAACGTCCACAGAGAGCATCACGCCAAGGCAAGCGGGATAGCCGTACGCCCAGTCCAGCTCGGGAATGCGGTGGAAGTTCATCCCGTAAATACCGGCAATCATCGTGGGGACGGCGAACAGCGCGGCGAACGAACCAAGCCGCTTGGTCACTTCGCTTTCCGCGAGCGAAATCAGCGCGAGATTCACCTGGATGGCGGTCGCGATCATTTCGCGACGGGCGTCGATCGTCTTCACGATGCGCTGCAGATGGTCATACACGTCGCGGAAATAATCTTCCATGCCGGCGCAAATGCCCGGCGAACGGCCGCCATAGAGCTTGCTGACCGCTTCCTGCAGCGGCGCCGTGAGATGGTGCATCTGCACCAGGCGGCGCTTGAGCGAATAAAGATCCTCGATGATCTCGCGCGATGCGGCCGAGCCGTTGCGCTCGAAAATACGCTCCTCAAGTTCATCGAGTTCAGCGCCGAGGGCTTCAAGAATCGGAAAATAGCGGTCAACGATCGCGTCGATCAACGCGTACATGACAAAGGCCGGCCCGAACGCGAGCAGATGCGGCTCGCGTTCGCACCGCTTCCTTATGTCGGTGAAGCCCTGGGTCGTCCGATTGCGCACGGAGAGCACATAGTTGCTGCCCACGAACACATCGACCTCGCCGACAACGAGTTCACCTTCGGCATCGAGTTCCACAGTGTGAAGCACGCAAAACAGGGAGTCGCCGTACTCCTCGATCTTCGGGCGCTGGTGCCCCGTCTGTGCGTCCTCCACGGCGAGTTCGTGCAGCCCGAACTGCTGCGCCAGGTGCGGGAGTTCGCCCGGTTCGGGATCTTTCAGCGCCACCCAGATGAACGCGTCGGGCACATCGCGATACGCGTTGAGGTTGTCGATGGCGACATCGGCGAGCTTGCGGCCCTTTTGGTACGCGGCGCAGTTCATCAGCATGGATGTTTGGCCCCTCTCGCGGTGGTGGAATCGTCGCACGAGGGCTCGGCGGGAAGGACGCCGGCGCACGACGGAGTGTCCCGGTATTCTGGCGGATTGGCCGTTTTACCGGAAGCGGCGCAGCACGCCTGGAAGATCAGCCATGGGTATAGTCGGAACTAAGGTCGGAACTGAGTTCGCTGCTCAGGCGCGGCGTCTCGGGCGCCACCTGCATGTTCTCGCGCTTCGTCAGTTTTCCCTCGACGGATGCGCCCACATCCATGCGCAACTGCTGGTAATAGATGTTGCCGTTCACGTGGGCATTCGACTGC
>NZ_JBAUSA010000395.1:0-1704 GCF_049581465.1 Caballeronia sp.
ATAGCGAGTTGGTACCACCCCTTCCCATCCCGAACAGGACCGTGAAACGACTCCACGCCAATGATAGTGCGGATACCCGTGTGAAAGTAGGTAATCGTCAGGCTCCCCTTTGCTAGCTCTAGCATCCAAAAACCCCACCCCGCAAAGGTGGGGTTTTTGCGTTGGGCGATCGGAGGGGCTGGCGCGGGGTGGGTTTGGGTTGGGGTGGTGCTGCTTACGGCGAGTGTGGGGTTAGGGCGGAGTCCTTCTGCTAGCGTGGTCGTTCTGCTTAAGTCGGATTTTCTCGCTTATTACTGTTAGCCCCTGTTCGGGTGATTCGTACTGTAAAGTGCAAGTAACTGGCGTTGGTTATGGCTTACAAATCAAAGACTTAAGTCATATAGTGTAAGCCTCAGTCAACTACAGTACAGCGCAGAAATTGCCCCAAAAGTGCCCTACCTCGGGCCGCAATTTTTGCCTCGTACTCTGCAAGGGGTTACGCGATGGCAAAGCACCAACGGCACGACATTACACGCGAGTTTATCCGAGCGATCCAGCCGACCGGCAGCTATCAGGATTTCGCGGATAAACAGCGCGGCTTTGCCGTGAAGGTAACGCCCAAGGGCGGCATATCGTATACATATCGGTGGCGCAAGCCGGACGGAATGCAGGGTCGCAAAGTAATTGGCTGGTGGCCCGAAATGCAACCGGGCGACGCGCGCAAGCTCGCGCTCAAAGAATCGACCCTCATCGACCACAAAGGCGACACGCTGACACGCCAAGCCGAGCGCAAAACCCGCCGCGCCCAGGTAGTGAAAGCAATCGCCGCCGTCCCGACCGTCCAAGCGTTTTTAGATGGTGACTACGCGGTCTATGTGCGCACGCACAACAAAAAGCCGGAACGCCAAATCTACATGATCCGGCAATCATTCCCCGATTTTCTCGAAACCCCACTCGACGCCGTGACCGCTTGGAGCGTCGAGAAGTGGCGCGGCGCGCAGCTTAAGGCGGGCCTCTCCCCCTCAACGTGCAACCGCAAGCTAAACAGCCTACGGGGACTGTTTTCGCGGGCGGTCGAGTGGGACGTGCTGACCGAAAGCCCGCTCAAAGAAGTAAAAAAACAAAGGGAACCATCCGGCAAAGTGCGCTATCTGTCGCCCGAAGAACGCGCGCGCCTCGACGTGGAAATCGAAACGGGTTGCCCCCCGCACTTGAAGCCCGCTGTAGTGCTAGCGATGAATACAGGCTTGCGCCTTACCGAGCTAACGACGCTCGAATGGAGCAACGTCGATTTGGACCACGCGTTTCTGACCGTGATTGATGCGCACTCAAAAAGCGGCACCGGGCGACATATACCGCTAAACGATGGAACGCTCGCCATGCTCAAAGCCTGGAAACGGCAAGCGGACAAGCGGTATGTGTTCGCCAATGCCGACGGCGTGCCGATGCGCATAATCACCGGCTGGCCGGAACTGCGCGCGCGCGGCGAGATTGTCGGGTTCCGCTGGCACGACTTCCGCCACGACTTCGCCAGCCGTCTTGTAATGGTTGGCGTGGCGCTAAATACCGTGCGTGACCTGCTTGGACACGCGGACATGAAAATGACCTTGCGCTATGCGCACTTAAGCCCGGATTGCAAAGCGGCGGCGGTCGCGTTGCTCAACGCCGCGCCGGTTCCGCGTGTGTATGCGATGGCGGCTTAAGACGCTACCAGAACCCCACCGC
>NZ_JBAUSA010000396.1:0-2793 GCF_049581465.1 Caballeronia sp.
GTGACTTCAATCGAGCAATTGTCTCGGACGTGAGGACGGGATTGGGCTGATCAAAAAACCCATCAGGCAGCCCTAACGTCGTTTCAATGTGAAAGGCGGTTTCGGGCGTGAACCGTTCGCCATTGACCAGTTCGGCCACTCGTGTCAGGTTTGAGTCGAGTCCTAGAGCGATGTTCTCTGCACCGACCGCATCGACCAATAACTTAAACGATCGTGTTTTAAAGATGGACGCGGTTTGAGTCGCGTCACGTGCCGGCGGAGTTTTCGCGAATGGTTTGCCCTGTCTGTGAGGCTTGGAATTTGAAGGGTAGCGCTGTTTGCGCTGGCCATTATCTCGAGATGTCGGGTTTCGCCCGTGTGCTTGAGTCATAAAGTTGGGTTCCCGCCGTAAATAACACTATCGGTCCGCGCATTATAGGCGAGGGGACGTACACGTGGTCCATACGTTGAGCGTGTTGTTGCCCCCCTGAGCCTCGCGTGACATTCATTCGGGGGCCTTCGACGACCCGAGGGTTTTACTCTAGTTATATTGTCCCTGATCGTGCCGATAGCTAATGCAGGCAGCCTGCTTCGGTCACGATCATGTATTGCGCATTGCGCATCTGAGAAACGCGGTGGGCGCCACCACGACCATCTTTCTCAAGGAGAGTGGTTCGACCTGTTGACGAACCCCCGGGAGCGCTCGGATGCGCAAGCTCAGTTTCACGCAAAAACTCTGGTTACCCTTGCTCATCAGCCTGATGGCCTTGCTCCTCGTGTCGGTCTCGGCTGCCTACCTGTTACGTCAAACGCGTATGGAGGAGCGCAGGAACGACCTGGTCAATGTCGCGAACGTTGGACTGAGCATCGTGAAGGAATATGCAGCGTTCGCGCAAAGCGGGGCGCTCAGCGAGTCAGACGCACACAAACAGGCGCTTGAGCGATTACGCGACGTGCGCTACGGCGAGGATGGCTATTTCCTAGTTATCGACTCCACGCCGCAGATGGTGATGCACCCCATCAAACCTGCGATGAACGGCAAGGATTTGCGCAATGCCGCCGACGCCGACGGACGCCATCACTACGTGGCTTTCGCGGCGGCAGCGCAGACGACGCAAGGTGGTTTCGTTGACTATGTGTTTCCGCGCCCGGGCGTCGCACCGGCCAAGGCGGTACGCAAGATCGGCTACGTGGTGCGCTATGCGCCCTGGGACTGGATTCTTGCAACGGGCGCGTATGTAGACGACATCGACGCTGCATTCATGGCGTCGCTCTATTTGGCGGGCGGCGTGTTCATCGTGTTGGCCCTGCTGCTGGCGACCTTGGTCGGCTTCTCCAACCGCAGCATTCAACGTGCCATTGGCGGCGACCCCGCGTACGCAGCGCATGTGGCCGATGCCATTGCCGCGGGCGACCTGGCCGTTGCAATCGACACACGCGCCGAGGATGCCGAGAGCGTGATGTGCGCCATCCAACGCATGCGCGACGCGCTGACGCGCACGATAGGCCATATCAAGGACACGGCCGACAATGTGGCGACAGGTGCGCGCGAGATCGCGAACGGCAATGCCGATTTGTCGGTTCGCACTGAAAGCCAGGCGGCGGCACTCGAGGAAACCGCTTCAAGCATGGAACAGATGACCTCGATGGTTCGCCAGACCGCCGACCATGCTCAGACGGCCAGCCAACTTGCCACGCGCGCCGCGCAGATCGCTAACCGGGGCGGCGAGATGGTGTCGGAAGCGGTGACGACGATGCGCGATATATCGAGCGAATCACAGAAGATGGTGGAGATCATCGCGGTGATCGAGGGCATTGCGTTCCAGACCAACATTCTTGCGCTCAACGCCGCGGTCGAGGCTGCACGCGCGGGCGATGAGGGACGCGGCTTCGCGGTAGTCGCAAGCGAAGTCCGCAACCTGGCGCAGCGCAGCGCCGGTGCCGCGAAGGAAATTCGCGGTCTGATCTACAGCGCAGTGGGCAGGGTTGGCGTCGGCGCGGAACTCGTGGAGAAGACAGGTGCCACGATCGAGGAAGCGCGAGTGGCTATCGCGAGCGTCATGAGCATCGTGCAGGAAATCGCCGCAGCCGCTGCTGAGCAGAAGACCGGCATCGAACAGGTCAACATGGCGGTCACGCAGATGGATAGCATGACTCAGCAAAATGCCGCGCTGGTCGAACAAGCGGGAGCGGCTGCATTATCACTCGAAGAACAGGCGCAGCAGCTGCGGGTCGCGGTTGCCGCGTTTCGCGTGGACGCTCGCCTGGTTGCATCGGTTAGCAAGACAACAGGGAAGAGCGGCCAAGTTGCGGCCGTTGTCTCCCCGCGCGTATGCTAAGGAATTCGATCGGCACGAGGAGAACGTCATGGCACAACGGCACGTGGAAAAGTACAGCGGTTTCGAAATTGTTATCGAGGTTGTTGCCGTGGGCGACTGTCGTGTTCGGATAGCGCAACAGACCATTCAACAAGCAGCCTACCGTTTTTCCACCGCCGTCGATTTCGACGATGCGAGCCGACGCGTATTTTCATCGGTCAAGGATGCCTACGCGGCTGCGGCAACGCTTGCGCGTGAGGAAATCGATCGCATGGTCAGTCGCGGCCCACATGTACTGCATTGAGGGCGTCTTCGCTCATTGCTCAGGGAGAGCCCATCGGCCAACCGATAATTCGGGTAGCCTGTTACGACCCTCTCAAATCCCAACCACCCGAGACCTGCATTGCCAAATCCAGACTTTCATGACGCCGCTCGCACGCTTCACACTCACGCAGATTTCTGGTCGCTGCGAATCGTAGAGGAGCGCACCCAGACC
>NZ_JBAUSA010000397.1:0-10885 GCF_049581465.1 Caballeronia sp.
ACACTTAAAAATTGGCGGTTTAAAACGCGTTTCTTTGCTTCGTTTCTTTGCGCGTTTGCCAAAGAAATGAAGTTCCGCCCCGAACAGGGGCTAACAGAAATAAGCAAGAAAATCCGACTTAAGCAGACCGACCACGCTAGCAGAAGGACTCAATGCTCTCCCCACACTCGCCGCAAGCAGCACCGCCCAAAACCTCCCCCACACTCACCGCGAGCAGCACCCCCTCCCCCCTAACGCCGCGCGTTCCTCGCGGCAACCTCCGGAGGAACCGCATCCGCTCCATTTTCCAACCGATACAACCACGCCAACAACTCGGCAACCGCCTGATAAAGCGCGGGCGGAATCCGCGCATCCAGATCGACTTGCATCAACAGCGACACCATCTCCGGCGACTCGTGCACGTACAGGCCCGCCTCCTTGGCGCGCTGCACGATCATGTCTGCAATCAGCCCGTACCCTTTCGCGACCACGCGCGGCGCGGATTCAACGCTTTTCGCGTCGTAGACAAGCGCCGTCGCCTGCCTACGCGGATCGTTTGGATTGCTCAAAGACGGCTCCCGCCGGTGCCGTTCACACTGCCACTGGCTGATGCCGCGTCTGTGCTGAACTCCGAGGGTCCTTCCGGCAGGACTTCGTTGAATGCGATGGCATCGGCAAGCGAATCCGTCGCGCGCACCGTCAATCCCGCCAATTGCAATCCCGCCGCTTCCAGATGTTGCCGAAAACCGTCGCTATCGGCGGCCAGGCGTATTGCGCCCTGCCCACTGGCGTTCAGGCGTACCACAAGCTGCTGACCGGTCAGCACGAGATCGGCATCGACATTGCCCAGCGTCGGCAGCGAAAGCGTCACCCGTGTCCGCCACGCGCGATCGGCATCCCCCGCGCCACCCGCATCGCGCTCATAGGAAGCCCGGTCATGCGGCTCGATTTCCCAGTCGAACTTCGCGCCGGGCCAAGCTTCGCCGGACCATCGGAATTGATTGGTGGCGAGCAAATCGAGTTGCTGGCGAACCAGCGGAATAGTCGACGGATCAATGCCCGCCGCGATCGACGCCTGCACGGCCGGATCGCGACCTTGCGCGGCGCTGGCGGACCCGGCCGTTCCCGGCGATGCCGAAGTCAAAGTCGAGGTCGAGGTCGACGTAAATGCGTTCGCTGAAATACCCCGGACGCTCGCCGCGAGCGAAGCGGCTTGCTGCGGAGTCATCGGCATCTGCACAAGGCGCACGGGGTTATTCGGGTCGGTGCTGGTACGTGGCGCTGTGTTCGTCAGCAAGGTTTCATCGACCCACAGCGCAGGATGGGACTCGGCAAGCTCGGCCGACTCGGCTGACCCAGCCGAAGGCAACGACGAGAAACCCGACGAAGATGAAGATGAAGGCGACGAAGACGAAGACGACGAAGGCAAATCGGAATCCGGAGTGCCAGCCCGCGCCTGCGGCTCACTCGCGACCGACGCAAGCGGGCGTTGCCCGCTGAACCACTGGACGAGATGCGCTTCGTAAAAGAGCCCGCTTTCATCAACCGTCTTGGCGAGCGTCCCTGCCAGTTCGTTCGCGTCCAGGGGCGGCGCAGGCGTATCGACGCCATCGGCCGCGGTCGCCCCGCGTGAGGAAAAGATCGATTCACTGAGGCTTGCGAACGCGCTTGCCGGGACCGGTGCGCTCGGCCATAACGGGGTATCGCCGGTCAACGGAGGCGTCGTTTCGCCGCCGAAGCGGGAAATGGCAACGAGCGTTTGCGCGACGCTGCTCAACTGCGTCTGCGTCGACGGAACAGGCGTGAGTAGCGAACTGGGGAATACTGCGGGCGCACCCGTAGACGGGGTATTGACGTAAAGCTGCGACGTGCCGGTCTGCGTGGTCGTCGGCCCGGTGGTCGGACCGCTCGACGACCCAATGGCTGACAGCAGGATGTCGGTAGGGTTGGCGAGCAGCGAAGCGATCGCGAAGTCCAGACCCATAATACCCATTTCCTTTTAGACGCCCGTGGGGCGCAACATCGTGTGCAGAAAAGACGTCTAGCGCAGGCCGATCATCTTTTTCAGGGCCTGTGCAGACCGGTTGACCGTGAACAGCATGGACAAACGCGCGAGGCTTGGAGTGGTGAGGTCGCGGATGGCGGCGTCATCGGCGAGAATCCGGCGCACCAGATCCAGTTTTCGCGCTCGGTCGAGATCGTCCAGTTCCGAACACGTATCGACTTCCTTCAAGCCCTCAATCAGGTCGCGATACGCGACCTGCATCGTCCGCAGTTCGCCCCATTGCCCGCTGCGCGCGGCAGCCAGCATGCAGGAGGACAGTGCGGCGATCGCTTCGTAATGCGCGAAATAATCTTGTGTGGTTTTCATTGTATGCAGGCATTGTTCGCGGTTTCACGCCGCAGCCATTTTTGCCACTTCGGGCCCGATTCCCAGCCACGCTCCTTCGAGTGTCGCCAGCAATCCGTCCACCTCGACCAACATCTGCTCGTTTTGCTCAAGGTTCGCCTCGAACAACCGGCGCGCCATGTAGGAATACAGCGCGTCCAGCCGTCCCGCGATCTCGCCGCCGCCCTCTTTGTTAAGCGCCTGCTGCAAACCCTGCTCGACAATGACGATCGCCTTGGTGATCGCTTCGCCGCGCGCCGGGATGTTGTTCTGCTGAACGTGCATGCGCGCCTGGGCGACGGCCTGCCGCGCGCCCTGATACAACATGACGATGAGCCGGTGGGGACTCGCGCCCATGACACCCGTCTGTACTCCGACGCGAGCGTACGCGTTCACTCCCCCATGTCCTTGCGAAAACATCCGTCCTTCTCCTAGTGCGATTCCCGTCGTCGTCGCCGGCGTCACACGCCTCGACTCGTTGCCGATCTGGCCCGCTGCGCCCTTAACTCCGTGGACCAGCGTCTATCGATGCAGACCTGCGAATCCGGACCCTTCGATTTGTCTGGGCGTTCATCGTGCGCTTACTACGGTTATCGGAGAAAGCGGCGAAAGCTTTAGAGAGGCTTTGCGTCGCAAGGAGAATTCCGGAAACAATGCTGCACACAATGGGGTCTGCCGGAAACGGTCAGACCGAGATGTTCATGATGTCGTTGTAGGCCGACACCAGCTTGTTGCGCACCTGCAGGCCGAACTGCATGCCAATGTTGGCCTTCTGCAGGTCCACCATCGTGTCGTTCAGCGAAACGTTTGGCGCGCCGACTTCAAACGCTTGCGCCTCGCTCCCCGCGCTTTTTTGCGCGCTGCTGATGTTGTCGAGCGACGATTTCAGCGCGTCGGCAAAACTGCCCACGCTGGCCGCGCCCGATTGCTGTTCGACACTACCGCTCGCGATATTGCCCGCGCCGCCGGCGGCCTGGGTCGCCATGGTTTGCATTTGCTGGAGCGCCGAACTCAGCGGATTGATGGACGAATTCATGATGACTCCATTTGAGAAAGGGGTAATCGGCCGCTAGGCATGGGCGGCGCTGTGGCTGGGACATGCGAACCCAGGCCCGTCCCGGGCCAACGACTGGCGTGTGCGCCGGAGTCCGGGAGCGTCGCCATGCGGCCTGACCGATTACGAAAAAGTCTATCAGCGGCGCCATTTCGCTAAGCCGGGAAAGAGCGCCAAAAGCCGCTTCTGTTCGTTGAATCGACTTGACCGGCGTTACGGATAATTCACTCCATGAAACTGACTGTGAGTTCGACCGGACAGTCCGGCCCACCTGACAGAAAATGCACGACTCGGAGAGCCTCGAAGCATGGATTCCTCAAATAACCTGATCAACCCGGACGCCCGCATGGGCTTGCCAAGCGTGCCAGCGGGCGGCGCGGGGTCGATCTCGGCACCGCCAGGCGGCGCCGGTTATGGTGGCGGCGGTTCGGACTTCGGCGGCAGTTTCAGCCAGCGGATGCCGATGCTCAACCAGTTCCGCAACAACCCGCGGATGCCGCTGATCATTGCTGTGACGCTTCTCGCGGTGGTAGTGGCCGGCCTCTTCATGTGGTCGCGCCAGCCTGATTACCGTGTGCTGTTCAGCAATCTCTCCGACCGCGATGGCGGGGCGATCGTCGCCGCGCTCCAGGCCGGAAATATTCCCTACAAGGTCGCCGAGTCGGGCGGCGCGATCCTGGTTCCGAGCGAATCCGTGCACGAGACACGCTTGCGCCTCGCGTCGCAGGGATTGCCGAAGAACGGTTCGGTCGGCTTCGAACTGATGGACAACCAGAAGTTCGGCATCAGCCAGTTCGCCGAGCAGGTCAACTATCAGCGCGCACTGGAAGGGGAACTGGAAAAGACTATCGGCTCGATTTCGTCGGTGCGTGAAGCGCGCGTGCATCTCGCGATTCCGAAGGCCACCGTGTTCGTGCGCGAAAAGGAATTGCCGACGGCGTCCGTCATGCTCAACCTTTATCCGGGCCGCGCGCTCGACGAGGGCCAGACGATCGCGATCCAGCATATCGTGGCGTCGAGCGTGTCGGACATGCCGGTCAAGAACGTGACCATCGTCGATCAGGACGGCAATCTCCTCACGCAGCAAAGCACTGCGAACGGACTTGACGCGTCGCAACTGAAGTATGTGCAGCAGGTCGAGCGCGACACGCAAAGCCGTATCGATGCAATCCTCGCGCCGCTGTTTGGCGCCGGCAATGCGCACTCGCAGGTCAGCGCGGATATCGATTTCGCGAAGATGGAGCAAACCGCCGAAAGCTACGGCCCGAACGCCAATCCGCAAGCCACCGCAATTCGCAGCCAGCAATCGAGCGAATCACATGAAACCGGTGGAACGAGCGTGGGCGGCGTGCCAGGTGCGTTGTCGAATTCGCCGCCGGCAGCCTCAGCCGCACCGATCGACGCGGCTTCGGCTGGCGCAGCGGACCCGAAGACGCCGCCGGGCAATGTACGCAAGGACACGACGACCAACTACGAAGTCGACCGCACAGTGCGCCACTACGAGCAACCGGTCGGCGGTATCAAGCGCTTGTCGGTGGGCGTGGTGGTGAACTACATGAAGATCGTCGATGCCAAGGGTCACGTGACCATGCAGCCGCTGACCACCGACAAACTCGAACAAGTCCAGCAACTGGTGAAGGACGCCATGGGCTACGACGAAAAGCGCGGCGACTCGGTGAACGTGGTCAACAGCACCTTCCTCGTCGATACGAACGTAGTCCCTGATTTGCCCTGGTGGCGCACGCCGGACATGATCGAGCGCGGCATCGAACTCGCGAAGTACGCCGGGATCGGCGCCGTGGGGTTGTTCCTGTACTTCAGCATGGTCAAGCCGGCCATGCGCCGCGCGTTCCCGCCGCCGCCGGAACCCGTAATCACGCCGCCAGATGAACTTTCGCTGCTCGATGGGCCTTCAATGCCGAAGCCCATGATCGACGAAGACAAGGATGCCGAGGTCAGCCTGCTCGGTCACGAAAGCAACAGGGCCAAGTTCGATCGCAATCTTGAGTACGCACGCATGGTCGCGCGCCAGGATCCGCGAATCGTAGCAACCGTCGTCAAGAACTGGGTGTCCGATGAACGCTGAAGGTCTCAATAAAGCCGCGCTCCTGCTGATGTCGATTGGCGAGGAGGAAGCCGCTGAAGTTTTCAAGTACCTCGGACCGCGTGAGGTGCAAAAGATCGGCGCGACCATGGCGCAACTGAAAAACGTCACGCGCGAACAGCTCGACAACGTGATGACGGAATTCGTCGCTGAAGCCGAGCAGCACACCGCGCTCTCGCTGGATTCGAACGAATACATTCGTTCGGTGCTCACGAAGGCGCTCGGCGAAACCAAGGCCGGCGCGCTGATCGACCGGATTTTGCAGGGCAGCGATACGAGCGGTATCGAAGGCTTGAAATGGATGGATTCGGCGGCAGTGTCGGAGCTGATCAAGAACGAACATCCGCAGATCATCGCAACGATCCTGGTTCACCTCGACCGCGATCAGGCCTCCGAAATTGTCGCGTTGCTCAGCGAACGGTTGAGAAACGACGTGTTGCTGCGGATCGCGACGCTCGACGGCATTCAGCCGGCCGCGTTGCGCGAACTCGACGACGTGCTGACCACCCTTCTTTCCGGCAGCGACAACCTGAAGCGCGCGCCGATGGGCGGCATCCGCACGGCGGCGGAAATTCTCAACTTCATGCAGAAGACGCATGAGGAATCCGTGATCGAAAATGTGAGGTCATTCGACGAGGAACTGGCGCAGAAGATCATCGACCAGATGTTCGTCTTCGAAAACCTGATCGACCTGGAAGATCGCGCGATCCAGATGCTGCTGAAGGAAGTCGAATCGGAGACGCTGATTGTGTCGCTGAAAGGCGCGCAGCCGGCGTTGCGCCAGAAGTTCCTCGCGAACATGTCGCAGCGTGCGGCCGAACTGCTCGCCGAAGATCTCGATTCGCGCGGTCCGGTGCGGCTCTCGGAAGTCGAAACGCAGCAACGCAAGATCCTGCAGATCGTGCGCAATCTCGCCGAAACCGGCGCGATTCAATTAGGCGGAAAGGCCGAGGACGCATATGTCTGATGCTGCTTCCACCGACAAGGCTCGCATGACAGCGTATCAGCGCTGGGAGATGGCGTCGTTCGATCCCGTGCCTACGGATCGAACGGCCGCCGATCAGGCCGCGCTCGAAAAGCACCTGCGCCGTGTCCGTGACGAAGCGCATGCGCAAGGCCTCGCGTCCGGTCACGTGGCCGGTCAGGCGTTGGGCTATAAGGCCGGTTATGACCAGGGCTATGAGAAAGGTTTAAACGAAGGGCGCCGCCTGGCTGCTCAAGAAGCCGCGCGGCTGTCGTCCCTGGCCGATCAGTTCAAGACCGCGCTGCAAGCCGCCGACGCAGTCGTCGCCGAAGCGCTCACTGCCCTCGCGCTCGATATCGCGCAGCAAGTGGTGTTGCAGCATCTGGCACTTGATCCGACCGCGCTGCTGGCCGTCGCGCGCACGGTGATCGCGGCTGAACCGGCTCTGTCCGGTGCACCCTATTTGACGGTGAATCCGGCGGACTTGCCGATCGTCGAAGCTTATTTGCTCGAAGAATTACAGGCGGCGGGATGGCTGGTGCGCACCGATCCGGATATCGAACGCGGTGGCTGCAAGGCGCAGGCGGCGAGCGGTGAAATCGATGCAACCAATGTCACGCGCTGGGAGCGCGTGGCAGCGGCGCTCGGGCGGTCGCAACCATGGTGACTCCGGGCCACGCATCGCAGCATTCGTCGGTACATGGCCCGTCCGCGCAAGGGGCGAGCGCCGCGCGCCGCATCACGCAGGAAGGCTTGACCGAACTCGAACAGGAATTGGCGCGGGCTTCGTTCGGACCGCTCGCGACCGACGAAGAGGCCGATCCAACGCCCGAAGAAATCGCGGTCAAGACCATCGTCCAGCTCGCCGATATGGCGAACAACCCGCATCTCGACGGCTGGCGCGCGCAACTTGAAACCCTCAAGGCACGCAGCATGATCTCGAAGCCGCTGCGCTCGTGCGGACGGTTGACGCGCGCAGCGGGCCTGGTCCTTGAGGCCGTGGGATTGAAACTGGGCGTGGGCTCGGAATGCATGATCGAGCTGCCGCCCGGAAGCTCGATTCCGATGGCCGAAGCCGAAGTCGTCGGCTTTTCCGGCGACAAGCTGTTCCTGATGCCGACCACCGAAGTCTCCGGCCTGCTGCCCGGCGCACGCGTGTATCCGCTGGAAAGCGCACCGATCAACGATCCGATGGCCGGCGCCAAGCGCCTTCCGGTCGGCTGGGAAATGCTCGGCCGCGTGGTCGATGCATCGGGCAAACCGCTCGACGGACTGGGCCCGCTCGGCTCGAAGGTCGATGCACCGCTCACCGCGCCGACGATCAATCCGCTCAATCGCGAGCCGATTCACAAAGTACTCGACGTCGGCGTGCGCGCGATCAATGCGCTGCTGACCGTGGGGCGAGGCCAGCGCATGGGCCTGTTTGCCGGATCGGGCGTGGGCAAATCCGTGTTGCTGGGCACGATGGCGCGCTACACCAGCGCCGAGGTCATCGTGATCGGGCTGATCGGCGAACGGGGGCGTGAGGTCAAGGAATTTATCGAGCAGATCCTGGGCAAGGAGGGGCTCGCGCGTGCGGTCGTGGTGGCCGCGCCTGCCGACGTCTCGCCGTTGCTGCGCATGCAGGGTGCGTCGTACGCGACATCGCTGGCCGAGTATTTCCGCGACCAGGGCAAGCACGTTCTGCTGCTGATGGATTCGCTCACGCGATACGCGATGGCTCAGCGGGAAATCGCGCTAGCGATTGGCGAACCGCCTGCAACCAAGGGTTATCCGCCGTCGGTGTTTGCCAAGCTGCCGATGCTGGTCGAACGGACCGGCAATGGCCGCGAAGGCGCCGGATCGATTACGGCGTTTTACACGGTCTTGACGGAAGGGGACGATCAGCAGGATCCTATCGCCGATTCCGCGCGGGCGATTCTCGACGGTCATATTGTATTGTCGCGATCGTTGGCCGAAGCCGGTCATTACCCGGCGATCGATATCGAGGCCTCCATTAGCCGCGCGATGACGGCGCTAATCGACGATAAACACTTGGACCGGGTGCGTTTGTTCAAGCAGATGTTGTCGCGATACCAGCGCAACCGCGATTTGATCAATGTGGGCGCGTATTCTACGGGCCGGGATCCGCTGCTCGACCGGGCGATCGCGTTGTATCCGCGTATCGAAGCGTTTTTGCAGCAAGGCTACCGCGAGCAGGCGGAATTTGAACCGAGTCTCGCCCAGCTCGAAAAGCTGTTCGTATAAAAATAAACGGGGAAAAACCAGTCCATGTCAAACCACTTGCCGATCCAGACCCTGATCAGTCTTGCGGAAGAAGAACTCGAAGCTGCCACGAAAAAGCTGGGCAAGTTTCAGCAGGAGCGCAACGAAGCGCAAGCTCAGTTGGACTCGCTCGTGACGTATCGCGATGAGTATCACGCGCGTTTTACGGCATCGGCTCAAGTTGGCACGACCGCGCAGACGCTGCGCAATTTCCAGGCTTTCGTCGATACGCTCGATGCCGCCATCAACCAGCAGCGTGGCTTGGTGAGCGCCGCGAACAATCGGCTGGAAGCGGCGAAGCCCGAATGGCAGCAGCGCAAGCAGAAGCTGGGCTCGTACGAAGTACTGGCGGCGCGCGGCGAGGCCGTGAAGGCGAAACAGGAAGCGCGCGTGGAACAGCGCGAGTCCGACGAACATTCCGCCAAGATGCTCCGGATGCGCGCCGAAAGGGCTTGAGCGTCCACTATTTTTATCCTGAACACGATACAACGGGGTTTTCAATGTCGACTGTAATTTCTACCAGCGCGTTACTCGGCACCGGCGCCACGTCCGCCTTGTCGCAAAGTGCAGCGGCATTGAGTGCGAGCGAGAATGCTGCGGCGTCGTTTGGTTCGACCTTGCGCAATATTACTGAGCAGGCGAACGAGCAAGCGGCAGCGCAGGCAAGGATACAAGCACAGGCGCAGGCCGATGCACAGGCACAGGCACAGGCTCAAGCGAAAGCACTCGCCGCCGCGTCGACGGCTTCGTCTCCCGAGCCGGCTCCCGCTCCCACTCCGTCTGCGGCTCCCTCGGCCTCAACCGCCGCTTCGCCGGGAAGCGTTCCCGACCCATCCCAGGCCGATGCCGCCGCATCAACCAATCAGGATAAAACGGCCGACAGTACCAAAACGGCAACGGCCGGGAATCAGAACGCGTCGCCGGCTTCGGGCGCGAATGAAAGCACTGCGTCCGACAAGAACACGAAGGCCGGCACTACGGCTCAGGCTTCGGCGAATCATGGCGCGTCTGCATCGGCAAACGACAAGGCCGCGGCGGCGATCGCTGCGGCCAAGGCGCAGATGTCGAAGGCGGGAACCGTCGCGGATACGGCGGCCGACCCGGCCACGACCCTCGCTGAGTTGGCGGCGGCATCGGCATCGGCAAGTACCGACGCGACTTCGTCCACCGATACCCCTGACTCGACGCACAAATCCAGCGATACGAAATCGACCGGTGACGCGTTGCAAACTGCGCTCGCCGCCATGGCGAATTCGCAGGGCGCAGCGACAACGCCTGTCGACCCGGCCGTTGTTGCGGCAGCGGCGGCGGCTTCTGCTTCTGCTTCGAACAGCGCGAATACGTTGAGCGACGCAGGCAATGGCTCCGGCGCCGGAAAGAAGGGCGGTCGCGCGATCGGCACGAGCACCACGGTGGACTCGAATGCGGCGCTGGGCGATGGCAAGAATGTCGATACGAACGCGAATCCGACGGCATCGGCGTCAGGCTCGGGTGCGGCTGTCATTGCATCGACGCCCGCTGACGCGACGGCGCTTGCTGCGGGCGCATCGGCGAAGGATGGCAATGGCGCGGCTGGCTATAAGGCGAGTGCGGCGGTAGCCAATGACGCAGCGGCGAATGCCAGCGCGATACAGGCGGCATCGGGGACGACGGGTGGGACTTCGGTGCAAGGTGCGGCGAACGCGGCCAGCAGCGCGTCGATTGCGCCACACGTGGGGTCGAGCGGTTGGGACACCTCGTTTAGCCAGAAGGTCGTGTTCATGTCGAATGCAAATCAGACGAGTGCTTCACTGACGTTGAATCCGAAGGATCTGGGGCCGTTACAGGTGATGTTGCAGGTCACTGACAATCACGCGCATGCGTTGTTTGTATCGGACCATGCGCAGGTTCGAGACGCCGTCGAGGCGGCGATGCCGAAATTGCGCGAAGCGATGCAGGCGAGTGGCATCAGCTTGGGCAGCACAAGTGTCAGCAATGGCTTCGCGGGACAGCAGTCAAGCCAGCAAGGCGATGGATCGTCGGGATCGGGGCGTGCAGGCCAGGGATATGGCGCGGTAGCGGGAACGACCGATAGCGCCGATGTTACGACTACGACGGTCAGTGCACCGATCAGGCGTCAGGTGGGTATTG
>NZ_JBAUSA010000398.1:0-14367 GCF_049581465.1 Caballeronia sp.
CCTCTAGCTCAGATGCACCCAATTCCAACCGAAACGAGCGCTTCGCCCCTGTAATGACTCACCGACGAGATCGTTTGGGACCTGCAAAGGCTCACCTCTCAGTAAAAAATGCCGAAATCGAGGTTGAAAGGCCCCTGTTTAAGCCCCCCGAAAACGCTCACCGCCGGGATATTGCGTTTAAGCACATACCTAGTTGTTCTACGGGCCTTCCAGAGCAGGACGTCCCCGTATTCTCTCACCGGTCAATTTCAGGGGGCTCCCGAACTCGCTCACGTTCCTTCCCGTGGGTCCTCACGTACGCTCCCGAATTCCTACACCGGCGACTCCCGTCGACCCTCACCTAGTATCCCGTAAAGACTCACTTATACGGCTGGAGAGCCTTACCCAGTATAGGTTTGCCGTGGCGTTAACGTCTTTAACTAGGGTTTAAGGTGTTTACCTTCTAATACTCTCAACAATCAAGACGTGCTCTTTATAGAGATATGAGAACCTCACTGCGTGGAACATACCGTTTCCTTCTAAATTTCAGCAAATCCGTTTAAAATCAGCAGATTGCGGTGTGGTCTTCAGAATGTTTCACGCATACCGAAGCAAGACGTGGAAATAAGCACGTCCGAAAAGACTATGAGCAGAGCAGCAAACAAGCAACAAGCTAACATCCACAAAAATGTAGCAATTAGTACGTAATTCGTTATGATGCGATCATCTTATGATTGAGATCGCTGATGAACGATACCGATAATGCGCAACTGCGTCATGAGCTGGCCGTGCTCAAAGCGAACGGAGCGCGTAGGCAGGACCTCTCACAGCACGCGTGCAAGCGATTGTTCTTCGACTTCGGCATTCGTCCTTCGATGGCAACGGTCAGGGAACTGACGCAAACCGGCAGTGCTAGCGATATCCCGAAGGACATTGACGCGTTCTGGACCAAGATTCGTGCGGCATCGCGGATTCGAATCGAAGGGGGCGCCCTGCCCGAAGCTCTCCAGGAACGCGCAGGCGAATTGCTCGGCCAGCTTTTCCACGAGGCGCAGCAGTTGGCGACGGCATCGCTTGCCGTGGATCGAGAGATGGCAGCGGACGAGATTGCCAATGCGATGAGCCGTCTGCGTGATGCTGAGGTTCGCTGCGTTGCAATGGAAGAAGCGTTGCATCGAAGCGAAGCCCGCGCTGACGCCGCAACGGCCGGCAAGTCGATGTTGGAAGCCGAATTAACGCTCGTTAGAAGCCAGCAGGCTGATATTCACGGCGAATCTAAGGCGTCGGTCCAGCGCATGGAAGGTGATCGCGCGGCACTCGTTCAACGCCTGGAGGCGGAACAAGCAGCCAACGCTGCGCTCCGGGAGCGAGTCGACACACTGAACACCGAACTGCGGCAGCACACGGAACACTACGCGCAACAGATAAAGGATGCCGTGACGGAGGCTGAACGCCGGGTGAAGCCCATGCTGGTCGAGCTAGACGCATTGCGCGGCATGGCTACCACGTATCAGGCCAGTGTTCGCGATGCGAACCAGAAAGAGTTTGAGTACATGCAGCAGCTTAGTACGGCGAAAGCGCGAGCTGATCGGCTCGATTTGCAGGTTCGCGAGCAATCGGACCGGCTTGATGCACTGATGCTGGAACGCGATGCGCTGGTTCGGCATAGCGGCACGAACGAGACCGTTGGCCGGCTGATCGTCGCGATGGTTGAAGCAGGTCGATTGTCCGAGGCAGAAATTGCGGCGTTGGGAACAAATATCGATAGTTTCGTGAATATTCCCGCGCGTTGCCCCGCATGTGAGACGGGCGAGCCGGAACTCGTGCAGCATGAAAACGAGTTCGATTTGTCGTGCCCCGATTGCGACCGGTCATCCGGTGCGGCGGCGTCCCGGTTATGCGCTGTTAGTCGTTTTCGTGATGTTGCTGGGCCAGATTCGATGGGGCACGCGAAAAGGTGAGGTTTTACGGGAGGCGGTCGTCGTCGTATCGCTCGCTGTTCCAACGGCTCTATTCATAGCTTTTTTGAGCTTGGGCGATGTCGCGCTCCCGTATTTGCTCACCGGTCCAGATTTGCCATGCCCGGTACAACCGGTGCGCGGAAATCATCTGCTGAAAGCCTAGCCATTGCCCGACACGTTCGGGCGCGGTGCCGCTATCGAACAGATCCGCCGCGAACGTGTTACGCAACGTCTGCGGACTCGCCCGCGCACTCCTTGACCGTGAGACGCCGGCCGCCTCGATCACCGCATCGATTGCGCGTAGCATAGTGGCCTTGTGCATCGGACGTCCGGATGGTGTGGAGGGAAACAAGAGCTGTCCCTGAAGCCCAGCGGTTTTTCGTTCGCTGACCCATGTGTCCAGCAGCGCAATCGCAAAGGGAGCTAGCCTCGTTTCGCGCTGAAGAGAAAGGTCGCCGGCCTCGACGGTCAACCACGGCTGGTTCCACCTATAGTCACTAACGGTCAGTCTCGCGGCTTCGCCCGTTTTAATTCCACCGCCCAGGAAAGTGCTCGTAAGCGCCCGGTCGCGACGCTCCCGCCAGCGAAGGGCCGCCGACAAGTCTCCTATCGGCGAAAACAAGTATGAAAGCAGCGCAGCGCGTTCCCCGTGGGCAAGGAATCCGGTGGGTTCGTTCTCGGGCGCCTCGCGCCAGGGCGCTTCGGCATCCTGGGCGATAAAGCGAGCCGGATTTGTCGATGCCAATTCAACCTCGCGAACGTGGTCCAGAACCCGTTCGATAAGGCGTAGATAGCGTACCCGCTGCGGTTTGCGGATATCGAGCTGGGCAACAAATTGCTCGATGGCCGTTCTTTCCACCGTCTGGAGGCTCGTGCGTTTTTGCGCGAGCCATTCTAAAAAAAGTCCCCATTGCGCGCGGTAAACATCGGCGGAAGAGGCTTTGAATCCTTGTTTGGCCATCCACGCATCGAACGCGCTATGAGGATCCGCGTGCCAGTCGGCGCGTTTTGAATCGAAGATATCGGAAGATTGGACTGCGATCGGCATGAACAAGTAATTCCGTTAGTTGAGAATGTGACAGTGCAATCTTAGAGCATTCGGGACTAGCTGCAGGTCGTTGAGCGCTCAACCCCCGCGAAACCTTGAAGCGCTCGGATGAATTGCGATTCCCACGGAACGGGCGGCTATGTCGCGATGCAAACGGCCTCGAACCGGCCGAAAGCATGCTCGCGATCAATGCGCCATTGCGACAGCCAACTCCGGATGCCCGCTGCGTGCGGCGCGATCGTAGGCATCGACTGCGAATGCGAAAACAGGGGGCAGCGCGTTGGATGAGCCGAAATCGACGAGATCGTCAGTTTCAGGAAAGGCAAGTTCGGCGGGATGCTCGAATAGTGTGCGCAGCGTCGACTCGTGCCGACCGGCGAAACCCAGATCAGCTACCGCTTCGGCCTCGATGGCCAGCAGTAGTCGCCATGTCAGAGGAACGCCTTGCACGATGTAGCGGCCGGCAATGTCCCGCGTGATTCGATCAAGGTCGCGCACGGCGCGAGCAAACTCTGGCGTGCTCATCTGATCTTCGTCGTTGTCCATGGGTGTCTCCTCATAACGCAATTGCGCCGGGTATCTACTGTACAAACATACAGTACTCGTCGCAACTTTCCTATAGGGTCGCGCTGACAGCGCTTCGCGTATGTGCGATTCCGCCTACGTAGCAATCAGACGAGAACGGCTATTAACACGCTGCCGCAACGACGAAACTGACGACATGTTCAGGGCAATGTCCCGGGCAGAGCGCCAAGAGATTCCCGAACCGGAACTCGCGCTTGACACCAAAGGAGAGCGAGATGAACAAGGATCAGAAGGATGGCGTGGTTAATCAAGCCAAAGGAAAAGTTAACGAAGTCGTCGGTAAGGTAACCGGGAACAAGACGCGGGAAGCCAAGGGCGACATGCAACAGGCAGCCGGCAAAGTGCAAAAGGGGGTCGGCGATCTCCGCGAAGATGTGAAGGATGCGGTCCGGAAGCCGTAGTCCGCCCTAAGTTTGCCGGTGATGGAAAGGCGCGTTTTAGACGCGCCTTTTTTGGGGCCGATGTTTGATTTTGTGGGTATTTGCTAGCGCAGTACGTCGCCATTCTTGTTCTCTGGAGCAAAAGGATCCGCTTCCGCTCAAGCACAGGCAACGTTGGGCCTCCAGGCGGCCGAAACTTTATGCGCATCAAGTTTCGGCCGCCCGCGACCGGATCGCGTGTCGGAATTGCGACCGAGCGCACGTCACGAAGCCGCTCCCGCCACGAATTCAGCCTGAATCGCTACATGTACGTCGTCGCCAACCGCCGGATACCACGTTGATAGCCCGAACTGTGCGCGGCTGAAGTGACCATCGGCAGCAAATCCAAGCGTCTCTTCCTTGGTGAGCGGATTCCGTGCATGTCCGTTGAAAGTCACTGCCAGCGTGACTGGATGAGTTGCTCCACGAATCGTGAGATTACCGGTCAGCTCGCCCCTGTCCTCGCCAATGGGTCGAAACTGCGTGCTCTCAAATCGGATTGTCGGGTTGTGGTCGACGTCGAGCATATCCGGTCCTTTGACCATCTTGTCGAGGATCGGCACATTGGTATCGAGGCTGGTAGCGTCAATCGTCACGTTCACTACGCTTTGTTCGATACCGCCGGCCGGCCAGTTGAGATCAGCCGTGGTCTTGTCGAATCGCATGACGAAGCGCGAATACTTGAAGTGGTCGACATCGAAGCTGACGTTCCAATGGTGCGGGTCGAGTTGGTAATGCCCCGCAGGAACGCTCGCCTCATTCGGCGACACGCTATGGGTTACCACTCTCAGCGGCGCGCATGCCGCCATCATGAGGATCGTCGCAGCACACAAGCCCAAGCGTGGGAGTGTGGATCTGCCCAAAAAGGTGTATCGATCGATTGGAAGCATTATTGATCTCGTCGCACGGATTCCACACGATACACGCGACGCTCATGTAGAGTTTCCCTCGAACTCAACGACAAAAAAACGAAAGGGCGCGTTCGCGAGCACCCGACGGCGGAAAAGATGCATTCGACGCAAAAGAAGAAGATGGCAGCGTCCGCACGGAAATTCACCGCGCTCGCCGCGTTCGGGGCCATAAGCGTGCTGGCCGCGCTAACCGATGTAACCCATGCGACGGCGGCGGAGATTTGTGGGGATGGCCTGTACGCCGACGCGATGATTGGTTCGTACCACGTTCATCCCGATAGAGACTTCGAACAGTTCAATCCGGGGATCGGCGTCGAGTGCTGGATTGCCCCGGCGTGGGCGCTCACTGCTGGATATTTTCGTAACTCGCTGTCGAAGCCATCGTTTTACGGCGGGGGCGTCTGGGCGCCAGAGTTTGCGCATTGGGGCTACGTACGGCTCGCTGCAATGGGCGGTCTCATCTCAGGCTACAACTACGGCAAGTGGGGACTCGGACATGACGATACAGTCGGCCCGGTGCTGGCGCCGGTAATCATGGTGGAATATGGACATATCGGCGCGAACATCATTCTGATTCCGCCCATCCCCTCAAGCGATTTACCCTTCACAATCGGCTTCCAACTGCGCTACAAGTTTTGAGAAAACCGGAAACGAATAGCGGAGATATTGCTTCACATCCGCGGTTCCCGTAGAAGCTCACCGATGGGGAATTGCTCGGTGTCAGCGCTTCCCACGCGGTGTGCTCGTGGCGACTACGCGGCGACTATCCATGCACCCGAAACCCCGGCACCTACCCAACAACCGCGCTCGTCGCCAAAAAAAAATCGCAAGCACCGGTCAACATCCGGCAACTCGCGACAGAGAAAAGCGGGGCTTCCCTAAACGTGCAAAGCGCGCAAAGCCGGCCGCGGTACAACCCGGACAACCCGGACAACCCGGACAACCCGGACAACCCGGACAACCCGGACAACCCGGACAACCCGGACAACCCGGACAACCCTGACAACCCTGACAACCCTGACAACCCTGACAACCCTGACAACCCTGACAACCCTGCTCGGCAGGCTCACTCCGTTCAGTAACCCACCGGCACGTTTGCCTTATTGCCGGCGAGCGGCGAGCCGTAGCCTCCGGACTGCGTGTTGTTCGGCAGGCCATTGACCAACTGCGCCCGGGGGTCAGTCGGATTGAGGTTCATTTCGCCCGCCTGCTGATTGCCGTGGGTCGGATATTCACTGCCGAGCGGCGCATTCGGCATCAGCCGCGTGCTGTTAGCCGGCGCATTCATGTCGTCGTTGGGGCTTAAGCCCGTGCTTTGTTGCGCCAAAACGCCTTGCGCCGCGAGCGAGGTGACGACTATGGCCGCGGAAATCGATAAAACGCGTTTCAACCGGTTGCCGGTCATGACTGAACTCCCTTGATGGTTGGGTATTCGTGTCCTGGTTCCACGCGTTTTTATGCCCTGCAGCGTGGCTGCATCTGACGTCTTGAACTTAGTTTTGGTGAGCATTGGCTCGCGCTTAACGCCTCTCATCAGTCATTCTAGTTCGCGCTTTCATTTTAAGCTTCTTCCATCGCTTCTCATTCGTCCCGGGTCCGAAGGCAACCGATACATAGACCGGTTTTCTTGTCGAATTTGCAAGATCGCGCACGCAGCTACCCGCAAAGCGAAAGCATTTTTCAGATAATTCAGATAAGGACGATAGCCAGCACCCAGTAAGTCCATCCGGCACGCTCGAAGGAGCGCGTTCTCGTGATGCTAAGATTTCACCTATTTCATCGCATCCAGCTCGATCTACCGGCCTTTCGCTTCTCATCATGCCGACACTGTCGTTGTTTTCCACGCTGAGCCAGCTCGAATTCGAGCGCGCCGTCTTAGGGCGTGTGGTGGCCGGCATGCCTTTGCGCGAAGTGCTCGAGCACGTGATTCATCGCGTGGAAAGCCGCTCGGAGCAACCCGTGCGTGCGGCCGTGATGCTCGTCGATTCAACTCGCACGCGACTCGTCTACGGCGCCGCGCCCAGCTTGCCGGACGCGTATAACCGAGCAATTGACGGTCTCGAATTCGGCCCGCTAATGGGATCGTGCGGCGCGGCCGCATTCAGTGGGGTGCCGGTGATCGCGGAGGATACGGAGACCAGCCCGGTCTGGGCGGGCTTCATCGATCTCGCGCGAACGTACAACCTGCGCGCATGCTGGTCGATGCCCATTTGCGCCGCCGACGGCCGCGTGCTCGGCACGTTCGCCAACTACTACACCTCGCCGCAAACACCCTCGCGCGGGGAACTGGACGAAATTGCCCAGGTGGCAAGTATTACCGCGCTTGCGATCGAGCGGCACGCAAGCGACCGCGCGCTGCGAGAAAGCGAGGAGCGCCTGCGGATCGCGCAGCAGGCGGGCGGGATCGGCAGCTTCGAAATATTCCCGGAAACGGGCCGCCTGGCTGTGTCGGCGGAATTGTGCTCGCAGTGGGGCTTGGCGCCCCGTCATGAATTCGCGCTTGACGACCTTATCAACCTCGTGCACCCCCACGATCGCGAACGCGTCCTCGACGCACATCGCTTGATGCCGGCTGGTGCGCTCGGCTATCTCGAATACCGGATACGTCGCCCGGACAACGGCGAGGAGCGCTGGATGGCGCGCCGTGGCGAGGCGATCGACGACGGTGCCGGCGGCATGCGCTATCTAGGCGTGACCTACGACGTCACCGACCACAAACGCTTCGAAGAACGGTTGCGCGTGAGCGAGACGCAGTTGCGGCGGCTGAACGACTCACTCGCGGCTGAAGTCGATGCCCGTACGCGCGAGCGCAACAGCATCTGGCGCAATTCGCGCGACCTGTTCATCGTCGCGAGCACCGCGGGCGTGCTGCGTGCGGTCAATCCGGCATGGACCGATGTCCTCGGCTTTCGGGAAGACGAACTGATCGGTATGTCGTTCGTCGAAATCGTGCATCCCGACGACGTCGAGGCCACCGAAGCCGCCATGCTTTCCGCCACCCGGTCGGGGCTCGTGCGCTTTGAAAACCGCGTTCGACATCGGGATGGGTCGTATCGGTGGGTGTCGTGGGTGGCCGCGCCCGAAGGCGATGCGCTTTATGGCAACGGCCGGGATGTTACGACCGAGAAGGAAACGCAGCGAGCGTTGCAGCAGACCGAGGAAGCGCTGCGGCAAGCGCAAAAAATGGAAGCGCTCGGGCAACTGACAGGCGGCATCGCGCATGACTTCAACAATCTCCTTCAAGGCATTACCGGGCCGCTCGAACTGATCCGCCGGTACACCCAGCTCGGCCGGACGGACGACATCGAGCGCTTTATTTCGATGGCGACCGGTGCGGCGAATCGTGCCGCGTCGCTCACTCATCGGCTGCTCGCTTTTTCGCGGCGCCAACCGCTCGACCCCAAGCCGGTGAATGCGGACGAGTTGCTGCGTTCTATCGATGACCTGCTCAAGCGCACGATGGGCGAGGCTATCGCGACCCGCGTCGTTCACAATCCGGAGCTTTGGCTCACGCGCTGCGACGCCAATCAGCTTGAAAACGCGCTGCTGAACTTTGCGATCAATGCACGAGATGCCATGCCCGAAGGCGGTCGCTTGACCCTCGAAACAGGCAATGTCGAACTGGGCCGCGACTTCGCCGCGCGCCATCCCGATGTCGTGCCCGGCTCCTACGTGGTGGTGTCAGTCTCGGATACCGGTGCAGGCATGCCCGAGGACGTCAAGGCCCGCGCCTTCGATCCGTTCTTTACGACCAAGCCGCTTGGACAAGGCACTGGGCTGGGGTTATCGATGGCATATGGGTTCGCCAAACAGTCAGGCGGCATTGCGACGATCGATAGCGCGCCCTCCGTAGGCACCACGATTCGACTCTACCTACCTCGTTTCACGGGCGATGCCGTCACGCAGGAAGTCACGACCGAGCTCAACGAAGCGCATCGCGCGGCTCGGCGGCATGTGATCCTGGTCGTGGAAGACGACGTGTCCGTGCGAGAACTCGTCTGCGAAATCTTGCGCGACCTGGATTACGAGGTGCTTGAGGCCATCGATGGCCCGTCGGGACTCGATGTGCTCAATTCCCGGGCGCGCATCGACCTGCTGGTCACCGACGTGGGGCTTCCCGGGCTGAATGGCCGGCAACTTGCGGATGCGGCGCGGGCCACGCGGCCGGGACTCAAGGTATTGTTCATGACCGGATATGCTGAAACCGCGACGCGTGCGAATGGTTTCCTCGATACCGGAATGGAAATGATTACCAAACCATTTACGCTCGAATCCATCGCGAGCCGCATCCGCCGGATCGTGGCGCACGGAATGGCGGACTAACCGGTCAATTGGCTGCGGCGTCAGCTCCCGTTTATTCTCACCCTTGTATACCCGGATAGGCTCACCAATAGGTTAGCAACGCCCGCGATTGGCACATGCTTTGCTGTTTCCATTCCACGCAGCATCGAACCTCACATGACCGACGGACACCGGCGTGTGTAACTCCGGTCGATTCGGGTACGCGTGTCCGTTTATCCTGAACGAATCGACGCACGCGTTGGCATCGAGATTCTGCACTGTCCCTAAAGAGAACGAAGTGATGAGCCCAAACCCCGACCCTCGCCGGCAGGTACCCCAGGTATTGCCACCCGAAATGCCCGGCATGCGGACGCTCACTTCGTTGATTGCCGGGGTCGCGGTGATTTGCGCGCTGTACTTCGGCCGCGCGGTGCTGATTCCGATCATCCTTGCCGTGTTGCTGAGCTTCCTCGTTGCGCCGTTCGTCGATTTGCTGCGCCGCTTGCGGCTCGGCCAGGTGCCATCCGTAATCCTGGCGGTGATGGTCGCACTGTCGGTGCTGACGGCTGCGGGCGTGTTGATCGGCGCGCAAGTCGCGCAATTGGCAAGTGATCTTCCGCAATACCAGTTCACGGTCGAACGGAAAATCAACGCGCTCCAGGAAAAGACTGTCGGTCGTGCCGACGCCTTTCTCAGCCAGGCATCGACGGCGCTCAAACGCTTGTCGCCGAACCGCGACGAGCAGATTCGCAAGGCCGAGAATCCGACGACTTCGGCCATCGATGCCCCCATGCCCGTGGAGGTCCACGAGCCGTCGCCGTCGCCTGTCGAACTTGCGCAGCGATTTTTATCGCCGGTGATCAACCCGCTGGAAACCACCGGCATTGTGCTCGTGGTGGCGATATTTATCCTGTTGCAGCGAGAAGACTTGCGTGACCGCCTGATCCGCCTGTTCGGCTCCCGCGATCTGCACCGCGCGACCACGGCAATGGACGAAGCCGCCCGCCGGCTCTCGCGTTACTTTCTCGCGCAACTTGGCATCAACATGGGCGTGGGGATTGTCGTTGCAATCGGACTCGCGGTCATCGGCGTTCCGGGCGCGTTGCTGTTCGGCGTGCTGACCGGGTTGCTGCGCTTTGTGCCTTACGTCGGAACGTGGATCGCCGCGTTGATAGCTGCGGTGTTCGCGGCGGCCGTCGGACCCAGCTGGTCGATGATGATCTGGACCATCGTGTTGTTCGGTGTGACCGACGTGGTAGCGGGGCAGGTTATCGAGCCGTTGCTTTACGGCCATAGCACGGGTCTTTCGCCGTTTGCGGTGATTGTTGCGGCGATTTTCTGGAGCTGGATCTGGGGGCCGATAGGGCTGGTTTTATCGACACCGCTAACGCTTTGCCTGGTCATTCTTGGCCGGCATGTGGATCGGCTGGAATTTCTCGATGTGTTGTTCGGGGACCGTCCCGCGCTCACGCCGGCGGAGAATTTCTACCAGCGGCTCCTTGCCAACGATTCCGCCGAGGCGCTGGTGCAAGCCGAATCGCTGTTGAAGGAGCGCTCGCTGAGTGCGTATTACGACGAAGTGGCGCTCGAAGGCTTGCGGATCGCTCATAACGACGTGCTGCGTGGTGTTGTGACCGCCGACCAACTTAGGCGCATCAATGAATCGGCGCTGGATATTATCGAAGGGCTGGAGGACGTGGACGACGTGGTGATGGCCGTCACGGAACAAGAGGAGTTGCCGGCGGCCCTGGAAATGTCCGACAGCGAGGCGGGCCTGCGGCACGAAGCGCCGCCGTCTCACTTCGATGCAGCCCGGGAAGGGCATACGGCGTCGGTGCTGTGTATAGCAGGTCGAGGCGTGCTGGACGATCTTGCCGCGGCCATTGCGGTCCAGCTGTTCCGCAAGCACGGCCTGGGCGCCGATCTTGCGGCGTACGAGCGTTTTTCGCGCACGCGTTTTGACACGGTCGACCTGACGGGCGTATCACTGATTTGCGTCATTTCGTTCGATGCCGCCGAGTCGCCGCCGTATCTGCGCAACCTGCTGCGCCGGCTGCATCAGCGTGCCGGCACGGCGGACCTGATAGTAGGCCTGGTGGTGCCGGAAAGCGCGCTGGAAGGCGAGGCGGTGATCAGGAAGACATCGGCGGCGACATCGTTTAAGGAACTGGTCGAGGCTTGCGTGGGTGCGGCGCGGCGGCAGAGTAACGACGGTGTGTCGTGGGCCGGACTCAATCCTGCGGATGAAGAGGGAGAGCTGGGAGCGCCGGTGAATTCGGTGCCGGAGCCGGTGCTGCGCGGGGCTTGATTGGGGAAGGGCCGGTCCTGCTGGCAGTGAACGTGAGGCTAGCAGAAGGACTCCACCTTGCCCCACGCCAGCAGAACCTCCTGCTCTCTCTACCGATTCCCGTCAAAGAGATCGTTCAGCATCGTGTCAAACGCGCCCTGCGCATCCTCGAGCTCCTGAAGCGCAGCGTCGAATGTCTGTAACGCAATCTGCGACGGCCGTCCATCTCCTGTCGGCGGGAAATGCTCCTGCAAGGCTGTGAACGCCGTTTGTACCTGCCGCGTCGCGATGACGATCCGGTCCATCGCGCGTGCTTCTTCTGATCGATTATGTTCAGCGGTCATCGAAATCTCCGTCTTGGGAACCCCGATATTACCAACGGATGCCGGAGCGGGCACGCGCTACCGGCGCACGATGCGCCGTTGCAGCCTCACTGCGCCGTCCAGCCGCCATCGATTTGCATCGATGCACCGCGAATCTCGTCCGCGCCGTCCGAACACAGGAAAACCGCTAGCTTGCCAATCTGCTCCGGCGTGACGAATTGCTCCGATGGCTGCTTTTCACCCAGCAGCTTCGAGCGCGCGGCATCACTGGAAATGGAGTCACGGTGCGCCACGTCGTCGATCTGCTTCTGCACCAGCGGCGTCAGCACGAAGCCCGGGCAGATTGCGTTGACCGTCACGCCGGTGCGCGCATTTTCCAGCGCCGCAACCTTCGTCAAGCCGATAATGCCGTGCTTCGCCGCTACATAGGCCGATTTTCCCGCGGACCCCACCAGCCCATGCACGGACGCAATGTTGATGACGCGGCCCCAGCCACGCTCGCGCATGAGCGGCAACGCGACGCGCATTGCATGGAATGCCGAGCTCAGGTTGATCGCAATGATGGCGTCCCACTTCTCAACCGGAAACTCGTCGATGCTCGCAACGTGCTGGATGCCCGCGTTGTTCACGAGCACATCGACGGCGCCGAATCGATCGATCGCGAATGCGACCATCGCTTCGATCTCGGCGGGCTTCGACATGTCCGCGCCATGATGAACGGCGGCGACGCCAAGGGCCTCAATCTGCGCGACGGCCCCGGACACGTCGCCAAAGCCGTTCAACACAAGGTTCGCACCGGCCGCTGCGAGCGCGCTCGCGATACCCAGGCCAATGCCGCTCGTCGATCCGGTGACGATCGCGGTTTTACCGGCCAACGGCTTTACTGTGGATGAAGTCATGTGGAAACTCCTGTACGAAAGGTGAGGCGCAAAGCAACCGGTAGCGCACTTGAAAAAGGTGAGGCGCAAGCAATCAGGCAGCGCACTTGAACATCCAGCGCGGCCGCCCGATCAACACCCGTCCTGTCAAACCAGGCCGGTCATGTAGTACACCGCGATCACGAAGAACACGGCGAGCGTCTTGATGATCGTCACCGCGAATATTTCACGATACGACTCGCGGTGCGTCAATCCCGTCACTGCGAGCAGCGTGATCACGGCGCCGTTATGCGGCAAGGTGTCCATGCCGCCGCTCGCCATGGCAACTACGCGATGCAGCACTTCCAGCGGAATGTGGGCGGCTTGCGCGCCCTTGATGAACGTATCGGACATGGCCGCCAGCGCGATGCTCATGCCGCCCGACGCCGAGCCCGTGATCCCCGCGAGCGAACTGACCGATACCGCGGCGTTCACCAGCGGATTCGGGATGCTCTTGAGTGCATCGCTGACCACGATAAACCCCGGCAACGCCGCGATAACGCCACCGAAACCATACTCGGACGCGGTGTTCATTGCGGCGAGCAATGCGCCGCCGACCGCGGCCTTCGTACCGACCGCAAAACGCTCGCGCACGCGCCCAAAAGCCGTCAGCACGACCAGCAAGATGCCGAGCAACAGCGCGCCCTCGACGGCCCAGATCCCGACGAGCGACTTGACCGCCGTGACAACCGGTGCGTGAACGCCCGGCAATACCTCGGGGGCAACCGAATAGCTCGCGCCGTACCAGATCGGAATCCACTTGGTCAGCATGAAGTTCGCGACACCGACCAGTACCAGCGGCGCGATGGCGAGCAACGGATTCGGCAAGCTTGTCGATTCAACGCGGTCCGGCTCGTTCACGAGCGATGTGCCATAACCTTCGCCCGTCGCCATGACCGAGCGCCGGCGCCATTCAAGATACGACAGCCCGATCACGATAATGAAAAGCGAACCAATCGTTCCAAGCCACGGCGCGGCCCAGCCGGTCGTCTTGAAGAATGTGGTCGGGATGATGTTCTGGATCTGCGGTGTGCCGGGCAGCGAATCCATCGTGAAGGAGAACGCGCCGAGTGCAATCGCCCCAGGCATGAGGCGCTTCGGGATATTGCTCTGCCTGTACATCTCGGCGGCGAACGGATAAACCGCGAAAACGACCACGAACAGCGACACGCCGCCATAGGTGAGGAGCGCGCACACCGCGACGATCACGGCATTGACGCGCGTTTTGCCGATATATCGAATGGCTGCGGCGACGATGGATTCGGAGAAGCCCGACAGTTCGACGACCTTGCCGAACACCGCGCCGAGCAGGAACACCGGGAAGTACAGCTTCACGAAGCCGACCATCTTTTCCATGAAGATGCCGGAAAAAACCGGAGCGACCGCCGCCGGTTCAGTCAGCAGCACCGCGGCGAGCGCGGCGAGGGGGGCCACCAGGATGACGCTGTAGCCGCGATAGGCGGCAAGCATGAGGAACGCCAGGGCGGCGAGCACGATGATGAATGACATTTAGTCTCCGTTGCTTGTTGTATGTCCCCGGCTAAGGCCGCGAAGCCAGGGCTGGTGCGCGAATATGCAGATTTCGTGCCAACGTAGGCGCAGAAGGGTTCCCAGCGTTTAATGGGGGCCTTTTACCGAGCTAAGGCAGGTTAGAAC
>NZ_JBAUSA010000399.1:0-4854 GCF_049581465.1 Caballeronia sp.
GGTTGGGGGCGGTGCTGCTCGCGGCGAGTGCGGGCTAGGGTTGGGGGGGTGCTGCGCGCGGCGAGTGTGGGGCTAGCATTGAGTCCTTCTGCTAGCGTGGTCGTTCTGCTTAAGTCGGATTTCTTGCTTATTTCTGTTAGCCCCTATCCGGGGCGGGACTTCATTTCTTTTCAAACGCGAAAAGAAACGAAGCAAAGAAACGCGTTTTAAACCGCCAATTTTTAAGTGTCGTTGTCGCTCATTTCAGGTTTTTGGCACGAACGTAGTACGGCCCGAAATACTTAACCCGCAGTCGAACACCGCCCTCAAGCACAAACGGCGCACACACGCTTCGCCTCGACCGCCGTATATCGGTGGATATCTGCGATCTCGCACCACACAAGTCCAGTTGGTCGCTGGTTTGCTGCTGGCATGCCGTTGGCACTAGCGACAACGGGGTTGGGGCGTTGGAGGCGAAGCGCGTGCGCGCCGTTAGAGCTTGAGGGCGGTTTTCGGCTGCGAGCGGGGGATTCGGGGGCCGCGCTACGTTCGGGCCAAAAACCTGAAATGACGAACGACGACACTGAGGTATTCGCGGTTTGAACGCGTTTCTTTGCTTCGTTTCTTTGCGCGTTTGCAAAGAAATGAAGTCCCGCCCCGGACAGGGGCTAACAGTAATAAGCAAGAAAATCCGACTTATGCAGAACGACCACGCGAGAAGAAGGACTCCGTCCTAGCCCCACACCCGCCGCGCGCAGCACCCCCCCTCCACCCCAGCCCCACACTCGCCGAACAGGCCCCCCGCCGAACAGGCATTCCCGCCAGCCCCACATTCCCGTTAAAATTGAACGTTTTAGCCACAGCCGCCGCCCGAGGCAAGATCGAGGCAAGATCGCGCCCAAGATCCCCCCACGGCAACACCCGGCCACAAAGGCATTCATGCTCACTTTTCAGCAAATCATCCTGACGCTGCAATCCTATTGGGACAACAAGGGTTGCGCGCTCCTCCAGCCGATCGACATGGAAGTCGGCGCAGGTACCTCGCACGTACACACGTTCCTGCGCGCGCTCGGACCCGAGCCGTGGCGCGCAGCCTACGTGCAACCGTCGCGACGCCCAAAAGACGGCCGTTACGGCGACAACCCCAACCGCCTGCAGCACTACTACCAATATCAGGTAGTGCTGAAGCCCGCGCCCGAAAACATCCTCGACCTGTATCTCGGCTCGCTCGAAGCGCTCGGCTTTGACCTGAAGCAAAACGACGTGCGCTTCGTGGAAGACGACTGGGAAAATCCAACCCTCGGCGCATGGGGCCTGGGCTGGGAAGTCTGGCTGAACGGCATGGAAGTCACCCAATTTACCTACTTCCAACAGGTCGGCGGTATCGATTGCAAGCCCGTGCTGGGCGAAATCACCTACGGCCTCGAACGCCTCGCCATGTACCTCCAGAAAGTCGAGAACGTCTACGACCTGATCTGGACGGAATGGGAAGAAACCGGCCCGAATGGTCCTGAAATGCGCCGCCTGACTTACGGCGACGTCTATCACCAAAACGAAGTCGAACAATCCACGTACAACTTCGAACACGCGAACGTCGATCTGCTTTTCACGCAATTCACCAGCTACGAAGCAGAAGCGAAGAAGATGATCGACGCGCGGCTTTCATTGCCCGCCTACGAACTCGTCCTGAAAGCCGGTCACACATTCAACCTGCTGGATGCGCGCGGCGCGATTTCAGTGACGGCGCGCGCAGCGTATATCGGGCGAATCCGGGATTTGTCGCGAGCAGTCGCGAAGGGCTATTACGAGTCCCGTGAGGCGCTCGGATTCCCCATGCTGGGAAATCCCGTTCAAGGCGATCCGGACCTCACCACCGACGCACAGGACGCCGCCAAACCGGCGTGGGCGCCAGCGCTGAAGGTCGAGCGCCATATCGATCAGGCCTGACCAGAGCACCGACACGACAATGACCCAAAAAAATATCGCATCGCTGCTCGTCGAGCTGCTGACCGAAGAATTGCCGCCGAAAGCGCTCGCGCGTCTGGGCACTTCGTTTGCCGAAGGAATCGTGCAGCGGCTCGCCGCGCGCGACCTGATTGACGGCGACGCCGTTTTCGAGAAATACGCCACGCCGCGCCGTCTCGCCGTTCTCATCAAGAACGTGCGCGCAGTCGCGCCGGAAAAACAGGTGCGCGAGAAAGTGCTGCCGGTATCCGTCGCACTCGATAAAGACGGCCAGCCCACCGCGCCTCTCGCCAAGAAACTCGCGGCGCTCGGCTTCCCGGACTTCCCGCTCGCCGACCTCGAACGCGCGCAGGACGGCAAGGCTGAAGCGTTTTTCCTGCGCTACGCAGCACCCGGCGCAACCCTGGCCGACGGATTGCAAGCCGCGCTGGACGAAACCCTCACCAAGTTGCCCATCCCGAAGGTCATGACGTATCAGCGTCCGGACGGTTCGAGCGTCCAGTTCGTACGTCCCGTCCAGCGCCTGATCGCGTTGCACGGCCGCGACGTCATACCGGTGAGGGCGCTGGGCATCGATTCCGGCGTCACCACGCTGGGTCACCGGTTCATGTCGGAAGGCTTCGTCGCGATTGCGCACGCCGACGACTATGCCGAGACGCTTCGTTCAAAAGGCAAAGTGCTCGCGAATTTCGACGACCGCCGCGAATCCATCCGCACGCAGCTACAAGCATTCGCGGGCGAGGATCTCGTCGTCATGCCGGAAACGCTGCTGGACGAAGTGAACGCGCTGGTCGAATGGCCCGTCGTGTACGAGTGCCATTTCGACGACGTATTCCTGCAGGTGCCGCAGGAATGCCTGATCCTCACCATGCAGACGAACCAGAAGTATTTCGCGATCACGGACCCATCGGGCAAGCTGCGCTCGCGCTTCCTGATCGTGTCGAACATCGAGACGAAAACGCCTGGGGACATCATCGAAGGCAACGAGCGCGTGGTGCGCCCGCGTCTCGCCGATGCCAAGTTCTTCTTCGAGCAAGACAAGAAGAAGCCCCTCGCCGATCGCGTGCCGTTGCTCGCGAACGTGGTGTATCACAACAAGCTCGGCTCGCAATTGCAGCGCGTGCAGCGCGTTGAAGAGCTGGCCGGCGAGATCGCACCCATGATCGGCGTGGACGTGGCCGTCTCGAAGCGCGCCGCCTTGCTCGCGAAGGCCGATTTGCTGACCGACATGGTCGGCGAATTCCCCGAGCTGCAAGGCACGATGGGCACGTATTACGCCCGCCACGACGGCGAGCCGGAAGAGGTCGCGCTCGCGTGTTCGGAGCATTACCAGCCGCGTTTCTCCGGTGACGAGACACCGGCGAGCGGCGTGAGCTGTGCCGTCGCACTCGCCGACAAACTCGAAACGCTGGTCGGTATCTGGGGCATTGGCTTGCAGCCGACCGGCGAAAAAGATCCGTTCGCGCTGCGCCGTCACGCGCTCGGCGTGTTGCGTATCTTGCTCGAAAAGAGTCTTGCCATCGACCTGCGCGAGTTGCTGCGCACCGCGCATAAGCAGTTCGCCGATATGCCGCACGTCGTCGAATCGACGGAAGCGATCTACGCGTTCTTCATGGACCGCCTGCGTGGCGTATTGCGCGAACGCGGCTTCAACGCGGTCGAAATCGATGCGGTGTTGAGCCTGAATCCCACGCGTCTGGACGACATCGTCGCGCGTCTGGACGCAGTGCGCGAATTCGCCGCGTTGCCGGAAGCTGCATCGCTCGCGGCCGCCAACAAGCGCATCTCGAATATCCTGAAGAAGTCGGCGGAAGACGTGCCGTCCAGCGTGCAAACCGGCTTGCTCCAGGAAGCCGCCGAGAAAGCGCTCTACGCGCAACTCGAACAGGTCGCGCCGGTGGTGCAAAATCAACTCGCCGAACGCAACTACACGGAAGCACTATCGGCGTTATCGGCGTTGCGCGATGCAGTGGACACCTTCTTCAACGACGTCATGGTGAACGCCGAAGACCCGGCGCTGCGCCGCAACCGTCTCGCTCTCCTCGGCGCCCTGCACCAGCAGATGAATTGCGTCGCGGATATCTCGAAGTTAGCCACCTGATGCGTCACACCATGCCAACCAACGCCAACAAGAAACTGGTGGTTCTCGATCGGGACGGCGTGATCAACGTCGACTCCGACGCGTTCATCAAGTCTCCTGATGAATGGGTCGCGATTCCCGGCAGTCTTGAAGCCATCGCCCGCCTGAATCAGGCGGGTTATCGCGTGGCCATTGCGTCGAACCAGTCGGGCATCGGCCGTGGCCTCTTCGACATGGCTGCGCTCAACGCAATGCATCAGAAGATGAATCGCGCGGTGGCGGCGGTGGGCGGACGGATCGATGCCGTGTTCTACTGCCCGCACACGCAGGAAGACGAATGCGAGTGCCGCAAGCCGAAGCCCGGCATGTTGCAGCAGATCGTGGAACGTTTCGAAGTCGATCCGGCTGTGACGCCGGTGGTCGGCGATTCGCTGCGCGACCTCGTATCGGGCGCCGCGCTCGGCTTCCAGTTGCATCTCGTGCTGACCGGCAAGGGCCGCAAGACGCTGGCAGCCGGCAACCTTCCGCCGAACACCAAAGTGCATGAAGACCTGCGCACGTTCGCACTCGATTTCCTCGCCAAAGATCACGACTGACGCACGGCCTTTAGAAGAGAGTTGACCACCCGATGCGCTTCGTTCGTTCGTTGTTGTTCATGATTTATCTTGTGGTCTACACGGTGCCGTACGCGATGGCGTGCTTTATCGCGTTCCCGTTCATGCGCGCTGAAAAGCGCTACTGGATGGCCGCGTACTGGTGCAAGTCGTCGATCTTCGTGCTGCGTTACCTGGTCGGGATTCGCTACCAGATCAAAGGCGTCGAGAATCTCC
>NZ_JBAUSA010000400.1:0-9708 GCF_049581465.1 Caballeronia sp.
GCGCAGTAGTTACAGGCATTACCGGGCAGGATGGGGCATATCTCACGAAACTGCTGCTTGACAAGGGCTACGAAGTTCACGGCACCTATCGGCGGACCAGCACGGTCAATTTCTGGCGCATGGAGGAGGTGGGTGTCCTGAACCACCCGAAGCTGAATCTTGTCGAGCACGACCTGACTGATGTCGGCGCGTCCATCCGTTTGTTAGAAAAGGCCCAGCCGCGGGAGGTCTATAACCTCGCCGCGCAAAGTTTTGTAGGCGTGTCGTTCGATCAACCGGCTACTACCGCGGAAATCACGGGCGTCGGCGCGCTAAATCAGCTGGAAGCCATCCGTATCGTCGATAAATCGATCCGCTTTTACCAGGCTTCCACGTCCGAGATGTTTGGCAAGGTCCAGGCTATTCCGCAAAAGGAAGACACCCCGTTTTATCCGCGCAGCCCCTACGGCGTCGCGAAACTGTACGCGCACTGGATCACGATCAACTACCGCGAGTCTTACGACATCTTCGGCTCGAGCGGCATCCTGTTCAACCATGAATCGCCGTTGCGTGGTCGTGAGTTTGTCACGCGTAAGATCACTGACTCGGTTGCCAAGATTTCCCTCGGCAAGCTCGACGTGCTTGAACTGGGTAACCTCGACGCCAAGCGCGATTGGGGCTTTGCGAAGGAATACGTAGAAGGCATGTACCGCATGCTCCAGGCCGATGAGCCCGACACCTTCGTGCTCGCAACCAACCGCACTGAAACGGTTCGCGATTTCGTCACAATGGCGTTCAAGGCTGTCGGTGTCGACATCGACTGGCGCGGGTCGGCTGAGAAAGAGGAAGGTGTCGGTTCGAACGGCAAGGTGTTGGTTCGAATCAATCCGAAGTTCTATCGTCCCGCGGAAGTGGAATTGCTGATTGGCGACGCCACCAAGGCAAAGGAAAAGCTTGGCTGGGAACCCAAGACGACCTTGGAACAACTCTGCAAGATGATGGTGGAAGAAGACCTTCGCCGGAACAAAGCGGGCTTTTCGTTCTGATATCCCCGTTTGGCGGGGCTCCGGGAATGTACCGAGGGACCTGCCATCGCACGCCGCATGCAGTCGCCATGCGGCGTAAGCATTTTCGGGTTTCGACATGAGCGTAATGCTCTGCACTCGCGTCGAGCGAAGCGGGCGCAGCCCGATCAGGGCGCGCCGTCCACGCGTCACGCGGATTGAAGGCATTCAAGTACACGAGGCGCGCAGCGCAATTCTATGGTTACCGACGATTTTTATCGCGCGCTGGAAGACAGGTTTCGCGGCAGCCGCGATGCCATCAAGGCACGGCAGCGCGTCTATCTGCCGGTCATTGACGCGCTTGCCGCAAGGGTATCGAAAAAGATATTGGACGTGGGGTTCGGGCGGGCGGAATGGCTTGAGTTGTTGAAGGAACAAGGTCTGGCCGCTGAGGGGCTGGACCTGAGCGACGCGTTCGTCGAAGAAGGCCGGACGGCCGGATTTAACGTCACGAAGGGCGATGTCCTCGACTATCTGGCTCGCCAACCGGATCAGTCGTATTCGCTGGTCAGCGCGTTCCATGTGGTCGAGCATCTCGGGTTCGACAAGCTGCTGGCGTTTTTGCGCGAAGCACATCGCGTGACGGACGCGAATGGCGCGATTCTCCTGGAAACGCCGAATCCGGCGAACCTCGTGGTGGGCGCGTGCAATTTTTATATCGACCCTACGCACGAGCGGCCGATCCCATCTACGTTGCTTGCGTTTGCGGCGGAATACTGCGGGTTCGCGCGGGTGGTCATGGTGCCGATGAACCGCGATTTCCTGCGCAACGACTTGCAGTTGATGCCGGGCCATTCCTCGGTCGCGTCCGTCGTCAACGCGGTTGTGTCGGAGGTGAATGAGAATCTCAAGCAGGCACCCGACTACGCGATATTCGCATTTAAGAAAATGGACAACGAAGCGGTCAAACTCGCTGAGTCTCTGGTTATGGAACCTGTGCTGCCCATTTCGGCGGCCGAGCCCGTCGACGCGGATTCGTTGTGGACTCGCGTTGTAGAAGTCGAAACGGACCGCGCGGTCTGGCGCGGCAAAGCGGCGTTGGCAGAGGCGCAACTCCAGCATATCCAGGAACTCGTCGCTCGCGCGGACAGCCGGATAAGTGATTTCGAGGCGCGGGTGCGCGAGCTTCAGTCGCGTTCGGTGCTTGAAAGGTCGGCGATTCGCGCGCAGGAACAGGATCGCGTACACGATGTCGAAGTGCATTTGAAGAAGGCGCTACGCCGTGCGATGGCGGCAGAGGAACTCGCCGCGGATGCGCAATTGCGTATCGATGCAATGCTTCGCAGCAGTAGTTGGCGGCTTTCCGCGCCCGTGCGAGGCGTCGGGCTCACTTTGCGTAAAGCGGTCGACTTGAAGCGTATTGCGACGAAACCGGTGCGACTGTCGCTTTTGCACGCGGCCGCTTTTGTTCGCAGTCGGCCCGCGTTGAGGCGACGCATTGTCAAGGTGCTTTCGCGTGTCCCCGGATTGCGTGCAGGCTTGATCCGTCTGGCTGGGTTCAACGCCCTGCAGGGCGTGCTCAATGATGCGGCGGCTAACGTCGTTGAGACGGTCGATCAGCTGACTGCGCGGGGCCGCAGGATTCACGACGACCTGCTGTCCGCCACACACGGCTACACAAGATAACTACATAAGATAAATTTTCTCGGTACACCTATGCGTATTGTTTTGGATCTCCAGGGATGTCAGTCAAGCAGCCGTCTGCGGGGCATCGGCCGTTATAGCCTCGCGCTGGCGCAGGCAATCGCGCGAAACGCCGGCGAGCATGAAGTGTGGGTGATCCTGAACAATCTGTTTCCTGAATCGATCGAAGGCGTCCGACATGCGTTCGATGGATTATTGCCGGAAGGGCGTATCGCGGTGTTTTCCGTCCCGCCGTTTGCGCTCTATCAAGGCATGAACGACTGGCGCACTCGCGCCGCCCACCTGATCCGCGAGTATGCAATTGCCGAGCTTGAGCCTGACCTGTTGCATGTGAGCAGCTTGTTCGAGGGGTTCGTGGACACCTCGGTGTCGACGGTCAAGGAACTCGATCGCGACACCCTCACTGCGGTCACGCTGTACGACTTGATTCCGTACCTGAATCCCAAGAAGTATCTTTCCGACGCCGGAACCAAAAAACATTACTACGGCAAGATCGAGGCACTCAAGCGCGCCGACGTCTTACTTGCCATCTCCGCCTATTGCGGCGAAGAAGCGGTCCTCGAATTAGGGATTCCCGCCGAGCGAATCACCAATATTTCGTCAGCGGTGTCGGAGTCGTTCGCGCACGCCACGTCGTCGGCACAGGATGTCGAGAAGATGAAGGCACGCTTTGGCATCAAGCGGCCGTTTGTGATGACGACGGGTATTGTCGAGCCACGCAAGAACCTTGAAGGACTGATCGCCGCGTACGGAAAATTGCCGGTGTCGCTGCGTAGGGGCTATCAGCTTTTCATGCTTTGCCAGGCGACCGACGCTGACCGCACGAGACTCTATGACCTCGCGCAAGCCCATGGCCTTGCGCGCGACGAGCTGGTGTTGTCGTCCGGTTATGTGTCGGATGAGGATCTAGTCGCGTTATATGGCGCGTGCTACTTGTTCGTGTTTCCTTCATTGCACGAGGGTTTCGGATTGCCGGCGCTCGAGGCGATGGCGTGCGGTGCCGTAGTGATCGGATCGTCGGCGACGAGCATTCCCGAAGTCATCGGCCGCGAAGACGCGCTGTTTGATCCGCTCGATTTCAATGAAATGGCCACCATGATGGAGCGTGGGCTCACCGACGCTCCATACCGGCAGTCGTTGCGCGAGCACGCCGCGTTGCAGGTGCCCAAGTTTTCCTGGGACGCCACCGGTCAACGCGCGTTGAAAGCATTCGAAGCGGCGTATGCACAGAAGAAAGACCGGCTGGGCGCCGAAGCGTCCTCCCGATCGTCCGATGAACGCTATCGCGCACTGATAGACGCGCTAACGCGCCTCGACGCCAAACCCACCGATGCCGACCTGGTCGCTAGCGCCGACGCTATCGCCGCCAATCAGCGTACAGGGCGTCCGCGCCAACTGTTGATCGACGTTTCGATCCTGTGCGACCACGATGCAAAATCGGGCATTCAGCGCGTTACGCGCGCGATCGTGCAGCGATTGCTTGAAGAACCTCCGACGGGATGGGAAGTACGTCCGGTGCGTCTGGAACGAGGCGTCATGTCGTATCGCTATGCGGACAAATTCGCGCGTTCGCTTGGCGTCGGCGGCAAAGAGGGGAATGAAAGCGACGAACTGGTCGATAGCCAACAGGGCGATGTCTTCCTCGGGCTCGACTTGGTAGCCGATCGCGTTCCCCAGGCGCAAAGTTGGTTCGTGGCGCAGCGAAACCGCGGTGTGAAGATCTATTTCGTCATCTACGACTTGCTGCCCGTCTTGCGGCGGGAGTGGTTCCATGAAGGCATCGCGGCTGTGTTCCCGCCGTGGCTTAAGACTATCGCGACCGTGTCCGATGGCCTCGTTTGCATCTCCCGCGCGGTTGCGGACGATTTGTATCAGTGGCTCCAGGAATCGTCGGTGGAACGGCTTCGCGCGCTCCAGATCGGCTACTTTCATCTTGGCGCCGATATCGAAAGCAGTAAGCCATCGAGCGGAATGCCCGACGACGCGCCGCGCGTGCTTGCCGCTTTGCGCGAGCGTCCGACGCTCGTGATGGTGGGAACGGTCGAGCCGCGTAAAGGCCACATCCAGGCATTCGATGCATTCCAGTTGCTGTGGGCCGCGAATGTCGATGTCAACCTCGTGATCGTGGGCAAGGCGGGCTGGGGTGTCGGCGGATTGCCGGATCTGTTGAAAGAAGCCGCAGAGCACAACGAGCGCTTTTTCTGGCTGCAAGGCATCAGCGACGAATATCTGGAAAAAATCTACGGCGCTTCATCGGGCCTGCTCGCGGCTTCGTTGGGTGAGGGTTTTGGCTTGCCCTTGATCGAGGCGGCGCAAAAGGGTTTGCCGATCGTCGCTCGCGAGCTGCCGGTTTTTCGCGAAGTGGCGGGCGATCACGCTTTCTACTTCGAAGGCGACACGCCGGCAGAACTCGCGGATGCGATTCAGGGATGGCTGCGCGAGCATGCCGCAGGGCGCGCACTGTCATCCGCGAACATGCCGTGGATGACGTGGAAGCAAAGCGCGAAGCAACTGAGCCAGGTGATTCTAGGCGGCGAAACCTACAAGACCTGGCGGCCGGAAACGCTTGTGAAGGCATGACGACGCAGGACCGCGGCATCGAACCATCCGTCGGGTCCGGCGCAGGGGAACAAAAGAGATGACCTCCTACGCGTGCACGACTAAAATCGCAACACTTTCTAAAACTGGTTTTTTATGCGCAAGAGTCCTACTGTAAGCGCGCTGTCGGATATCGTGGCAGCGACGCGACGCTATCCCTTGATCGGAATGCTCGGCTGGCAGGATGTCCGCCAGCGCTACCGGCGTTCGGCCCTCGGCCCCCTGTGGCTGACCATCAGCATGGGCGTGATGATCGGCACGATTGGCATTGTGTTCGGGACTATTTTCAAGTCGCCGATGCAGGAGTTTTTGCCGTTTATCGCGATCGGTATCATTTTGTGGGGCTTTATTTCGACGGTTATTACCGAAGGATGCACGGCGTTTATTACTGCTGAAGGGATTATTAAGCAGTTGCCGATTCCGCTTTTCGTTCACGTATTACGAATGATCTGGCGGAACATGCTCATACTCGGCCATAACATCGTCATTTTTCCGATTATTTTGCTGGTGTTCCTGACGCCGTTGCATATGATAGCGTTCCTGTCGATTCTCGGCTTCGTGTTACTGCTGATTAATCTGACCTGGATAGCGCTTATTCTTTCGGTGGTATGCGCACGGTATCGCGATCTCGCGCAGATCGTAACGAGTGCTCTACAAGTGGTGTTTTATGTGACGCCCATCATGTGGATGCCGAAAAATCTCCCGCACCGGGCCGGTCTTTATTTGCTCGATTTCAATCCTGCCTATCACTTGCTTCAAATCGTGCGTGCTCCGTTGCTCGGTGATATGCCGGACGCCATCAACTGGGAAGTGTCTGGCGCGCTTGCAATTGTGGGCTGGGTAATCGCCATCGCCTTGTACGGACGTTACAAGCGGCGTATCGCATACTGGCTGTAAATAGACAGAGATTATGGCATCTATAGAATTTGAAAATGTTTGTGTCGATTTCGCCATTTATAACGCAAACGGACGGTCGTTGAAGAAGCGGCTGATGCAGGTTGCGACCGGCGGGCAGATTGGCGCCGACAAGGAGGGCCGGGTTGTCGTTCGGGCGTTGGAAGGATTAACTTTTTCTTTCCACGACGGCGATCGCGTAGGGCTGCTCGGTCATAACGGCGCGGGCAAAAGTACGTTGTTGCGCCTGCTCGGCGGCGTGTATGAGCCTTCATCCGGGCACGCCAAAGTCGAGGGCGAGATTGGATCGCTTATCGATATTTCGCTCGGCACCGATCCGGAGGCCACGGGGCGCGAGAATATTTATATGCGAGGCGCGTTACTGGGCATGCCGCGTGCACAGATCAAGAAGCGGATCGAGGAGATCATCGATTTCTCGGAGCTCGGCGATTTCGTCGATATGCCGCTGCGCACGTATTCCACCGGCATGCATTTGCGACTCGCTTTTGCTGTGTCGACCATTGTGCGTCCCGAGATTCTGTTGATGGACGAATGGTTGTCCGTCGGCGATGAAGGCTTCAAGCGTAAAGCCGAGGAGCGCATGACCGAGCTGGTCGCCGCAACGAATATTCTCGTTCTCGCGTCGCATTCCCGCGACCTGATCCTGCATACCTGTAATCGGGTCCTTTGGCTGGAGCACGGCAAGATCAAGATGGATACGGACCCGCAAACGGCGGTTGCCGCGTACTTTGGTGGGGCATAACCGTAAATGAATAAAGCTGATCGACGCAATGCGGCTGCGCAGATTTCCATGCGCTCACGGATCAAACGTTGCGTGCGAAAGGCCGCGATGATGGCGTACCGGCTCGCGCGGCCCGTCGTGCGGCCGCTTGCGTATCGGACGCGGTCGTTCTTCACGGTGGCGCATGTCGCCGAAATCGAAGCGCTTCGCCGCGACGTGTTGCACGAGATCCGGCACACGCATGGAATCGCGACGTCGGTGCTGATTCAGACGGCGCAGAGCGTGCAGCATGAACTCCTCTTGAGCGGGCATCAATTGCGCGACGCCAGCAGCCGCGAGAGCCAGGCGCTCGCGGCGGGGATTCATAAATCCATGCAGTTCGCGCGGGAGGCCGTGCGCGAAGACGTGTTCCGAACGCACACGGCCAGCAGTGGCGAGAGCCAGGCGCTGACTGCGGGTGTTCACGAATCCATGCAATTCGCGCGGGAGTCCCTGCGTGAAGACGTGTTCCGGACGCAGGCGGCCGCCGCGGCAGAGTTGAAGCACGAGTTGGACCAGATCAACATGGCGGTGGAAACCGTCGCCGAAATGATGCGAGCTCAGGCATCGGGCTTGCATTCGGCCGCGATCGAACGCGACGCGTTCTCCCGTCTCGACAAAAGTGCAAAGCTTGCGTCCGGCCGTCGCGCGGCGGTTCAGTGCAGCGAGGATGTGTTGCTGATCAAGTCCGAGGCCGGCTATGTGTTTTGTCCGGAGAGCGACCGTGCTGCGCTTGCCAGTCTCCTCGGCACAGGTGATTTGAACAAAGGCGCGCGTCTGATTACCCAGCGCTTGCTGGTTCCTGGCGATGTATTTGTCGACGTCGGCGCGCATATCGGCCTGGATACACTGGCCGCGGCGCACGTGCTTCGCGGGCGCGGCCAGGTCATCGCGTTTGAGTCTTCTGCGTCCAACCGCTCGCTATTGGCGAAATCCATCGCTATGAATGGCTTCGCGGAAATGGTCGATGTGCGCGAGCAAGATTTATTGAATCTAAGCCTGGATAGCGTTTTCGCGGGAAATCATAAGATTTCGTTGATAACAATCGATGCGAATGGCGCCGGTATCAACGTAATCGACGTAATCGACGGCGCCCGTTCGTTGATCGCGGCGAATCCCGAAATCACACTGATCGTCAAGATCGGCAAGTCAGGTGATTCGATCGATCAGGTCATTTCGCGGGCACAAAGCCTTGGTTTGGTTCACCGCACGATCAACCGTGCAACAGGTGAATTGCTTGAGGCCCCCATGCACTCGATCGGCGAAGAGGACCGTCTCGATTTGCTACTGGCGCGACGAGAATGCGGGGCGTGGTCGAAACTGGGTGTAAAGCATGGTTAAGGGCATTGTGGTAGTTGGCGCGGGAGGCCATGCGAAAGTATGTATCGAAAGTTTGCGAGCAATGGGTGAGCTGGTCGATTTCTGCGTTGGCGACGAAAATAGTCCGGATTCCTGCGTTGGCGTGCCGGTCTTGGTCGGCGATGACAACCTCGCGCGTTTGCGCAGCGAAGGTTACGAAAAGGCGTTTATAGCAATCGGTTCTAACCGCTTGCGGGAGCGTCTCGCGAAACTCGCCACCGATCAAGGATATCGGCTAGTCAATGCAATCAACCCGCACGCGATTATTTCGCCGAGCGTGACATTTGGAAACGGCGTTGCTGTTATGGCTGGCGCGGTGATAAATGCCGAGGCTGCGATCGAGTCGCTTGCAAATATTAATACAGGCGCAACGATTGATCACGATTGCAGGATCGGACGCGCAGTACATATTGCACCGCAATGCGGTCTCGCTGGAAACGTGGTTGTGGGCGATCAGGCGTTTTTGGGTATCGGCGCGAGAGTCATCCCGGAAATCAAGATTGGGGCGAATGTCACGGTCGGTGCCGGCGGCGTCGTAATCCAAGATATAGACAGTGGTAAAACGGTCGTGGGAATTCCAGTCCGGCCGATTAAATGTTGAGAGGAAAACATGAGTAGAATTTCTGTCGCACAGCCCGTTTTGAACGGCAACGAGCGCAAGTACGTTCTTGACTGTCTCGATACCAATTGGATCTCGTCGGTCGGAAAATACATCGGTGCTTTTGAAGAGGCGTTCTCCAAGTTTTGCGGCGTCGAGCACGCGATTGCCACCAACAACGGCACGACGGCTTTGCACCTGGCGCTTGTCGCGCTGGATCTGCAGGCGGGCGACGAAGTCATTATTCCCACGGTCACCTATATTGCGACCGCGAACGCGGTGCGCTATTGCGGCGCGACGCCCGTTCTCGTCGATGTCCACGCAGAGACCATGAACATCGATCCGGCGGATATCGAACGGAAAATCACGTCGAAGACGAAGGGCATTATTCCGGTTCACCTCTACGGCCATCCCGCCGAGATGGAGACCATCAATGCAATCGCTCGTCGCCACAAGCTGTGGGTCGTGGAAGATGCCGCCGAAGCGCATGGCGCTGAAGTGAACGGCCGCAAAGTCGGATCAATGGGAACGTGCGCCACGTTCAGTTTCTTCGGCAACAAGATTGTGACGACCGGCGAAGGCGGCATGGTCACCACGAACGACGCCACACTGGCAGCCAAGCTGAGGCTGTTTCGCGGGCAGGGCATGGACCTCGCGCGCCGTTACTGGTTTCCGGTGATTGGGTACAACTACCGCATGACGAACATCCAGGCTGCGATTGGTCTCGCGCAAATGGAAACGATCGACAAGTCGCTGTCGGACCGTGCGAGGCTGGCCGAGTGGTACGCAGA
>NZ_JBAUSA010000401.1:0-14286 GCF_049581465.1 Caballeronia sp.
GTTGATCGGAGCGCCAATGCCGCTGTCGCCCAGGTCAAGCGCGTGAACGTATTCGCCTTGCAGGTACACGTCCGTGCGCTTCGACAGGGAGTACGCCGTTTGCAACGAGAACTGATGGAACGACGGCTTTGCGCCATCGAGGCGAGCGTCGGTGTACGTGTACGCACCTGACAGGCTCAGGGCCGGCGTCAATGCGTAGCGGCCATTCAATTCATAGTTGTTGAAGCGAGCGTAGTTGTCGGTCAGGTGCAGCGTACCGCCGCCGTTGCCAACTGCACTACCCGAAATGCCGCTTGCGTCTTCAAGCTTCGTTTGCGTGAACACGAAGCCAACCGTTGCCGGGCCGAACGCGTAGTTCAAGCCAGCACCGAACGTGCGTTGAAGACCTGCAACGAACGTGTTGTCGCCAGCAACAGCACCGCTGGTGTTGTTGATCGCGCCAGCAGGCGTCACGCTATTGTTCAACTGCATGTATCCAGCAGCAACGTTCAACGGGCCGTAGTTATACGAAACGCCAACGCTGTACTGGCGGTTGTCCGCGAAACCATCCGCTTCGTTCGAGAAGCCGTACTGTCCGCCGAATTTGAAGCCAGCGTAGTCGGCGCTCGTGTACTTGACCGAGTTGTTCACACGGAACGAGTTGTCGAGGTTGTCATTGTCGAACGGGTGCGCGAACTGCGTGCCGCCGTATTGCGTACCGGTGAGAGCCAGCGGCGCGACATAGTCGACCATGGAGTCATATTGACGGCCGAGCGTAACGGCGCCGTATTGGTTGCTCGACAAGCCGACGAAGGCTTGACGGCCGAATTCGCGGCTGTTTTGACCCAGTTGGCCGTTAGCAATGTTGAAGCCGTTTTCCAACACGAAGATCGCCTTCAGGCCACCACCGAGGTCTTCAGCGCCGCGCAGGCCCCAACGGCTGCCATTCACCGAACCGCTCGTCTCTTTAAAATTGTGCGAGCCGCCTTGGTTGTTCGTGTATGTCAGGCCAGCGTCGATCAAGCCGTACAACGTTACGCTGCTTTGTGCTTGAGCGGCGGTTGCAAATAGGCCCGACAGGGCGGCGACCATGAGAGTCTTCTTCATCTTTGTAACTCCGAGAGCAATTTGGGTCTGACAACCCAGGCTTGAAGGAAACGTTCACTCTGATGCGCTGCACTTCGAGAGGCGCTTTCAGGTGAATTAGCATGTCGATATATGACGTACTTGTTTCCGGACCAGACGGAGTGTAGAGATGGCGTTATCGCTTTTATCTTCCGATTTCCGCAATAAAGTATGCTGCAATCGGAAATGACGGATGAGCGGCACCGAAGCCTTTACGCAGAAGGGTTTGCGGGAGATTGATGAGGTGAAAGGACAAGTGTCAACCGTTGTGCGTTGCGCAAGTGAGACACGAGCCGACACTAAAATACAACGGTAATAGTCCTAAATACTGATTGTTGACGAAAGCGCAATAGATGATTGCGGATATTCAAATGATTCATCGCAAAAGCGCCGCGTATAATTAAACCACTGCTTTCCGAAGCAGACTTTTTCGTTGACGGAAAAGATCTCCAAGCCTTTATCAGCGCGACTTCCCAGTCGCGCTTTTTTTTTGCCTTAGCTTTGCCTTAAGAATCGACCGATCTCCTTTAAAACTAGACCGGTTCTGCTTCTTCTTCATCGGCGAATTCGATTTTTTCGTCGACCGCAGCTAGCGGCATTGCGCTGGACAGAGTCCAGTCTTCCATCACATAACGACGCGCGTCCATCGGCGAAGACAACAGGTTCTGCCAATGGTCACCGTGCCATGCCGGATCGAAATCCAACCCTGAATGGGAATTCACAACGACTTCCGGCGCGACCAGCGCCTTGATCCATAGCACCACGCTTTTCAGTTCGGTCGCCACAACGATGACTTCCTTTAAATTGCAATTGGCTTACTTCGATGATGCTGAACAAGCGTTTCGGTAACAAGGCTCGTTAACGCTTACGAATGGACAGGGCTGGTTACACGGACAGTAGTTTTTACCTTGGATCGGATGCTTGGAAGTGAAGAGGACGCAGTGGCGGCGAATCACGCTCCAAATATCTGGCGTTGGACTGCGTAAGTTAAAATGCTTGATCGGTTTGGGCACCTGGCTCAAACCTTCCATCAATCATCGGCCAGCGCTTTGTTTCCAATCGCTTCAAACAACATCAGTTCCGAACCGCTGGTTTTCGTCGATCTCGAAACGACCGGCGGCACATTCGGCGTGAACCGCATTACAGAGATTGGTGTGGTGGAAGTCGGGCCAGCCGGCGTGACGCAGTGGAGTTCGCTCGTCAATCCACAGCAGCCCATTCCTTTCTTTATCCAGCAATTGACAGGTATCGACGACGCGATGGTGCGCCACGCGCCCACGTTCGAGCAAATCGCGCAGGAGTTGTTGGCGCGTCTCGACGGCCGCCTGTTCGTTGCGCACAACGCGCGGTTCGATCACGGTTTCCTGCGCAGCGAATTCAAGCGTGCAGGCATCAAGTTCCAGCCTGACGTGCTGTGCACCGTGCAATTGTCGCGCGCCATCTATCCGGCGGAGCGTCGTCACGGGCTTGACGCGCTGATCGAGCGTCACGCGCTCGTGCCGGCTGCACGCCACCGCGCGCTTGCCGACGCAGATCTGCTCTGGCAGTTCTGGCAGCACTTGCATCGCACCCAGTCGGCCGACGTCCTGCGCGGCCATATAGATAGCAACACGCGGCGCTTTCGTCTCGCTGGCGATATCGACGAAGACACCATCGAGCAGATGCCGGCCGGCTGTGGAACCTACACGTTCTTCGGCGAAGACGATGTGCCACTTTATGTCGGGCGCAGCGTGCGCGTGCGCCAGCGCGTGCGTGCGCATCTATCGGGCGTGAAGCGAACGGCCAAGGACCAGCGGCTGGCGCTTCTGGTGCGGCGAGTGGAGTGGACCGCGACCGGCGGCGAGATCGGGGCGATGCTGGCCGAGGGGTGCGAGATTGCGCGGCTCAAGCCTGCGCACAACCGCATCAACAAAGCGCGTCGCGACGATCCGCAGGGCGCGCCCTGGACGTTTCCGGGTGCGATCGCCATCGAAGAGAGCGATACGACGACTGGCGCGCGCGTGTGGCATGTGGTCGATGCATGGCAGTACTTCGGGACGGCCACGACATTCGACGGGGCAACGCTGTTGCGCGCGACGCAGCCCGCGACGGGTTTCGAGCTATGGACTTATCGCGTGCTTGCTGAGCGCATGTCGCGTGGATTAAAGATTGTGCCGATCGCAGCGAGCGCTTGCGCATTGACACTTTAACCGGTCGCCCCGACGCCGCCCGCCGCGCAAACATGTGACAGCGCCCGTGAGAGTGGCGCGTTTTGAGCAGAATCGTAGCGGGTCAGGTGTTTCCATCGTGCGACGCTGTCGGCGAGCCGCGACTGGCAATCGGGGGTTTGTCGAAGAGGCTCGACACGAGCCAGCGCGGCTAGCAGCGCGTCCGTTATCCGATCGAGTTGCGGTCGTGTGTCGCGGGCGAGGTCGGGCGGCGTCCCTTCGGGGGCACGCAACTTTCGCCAGTTATCGAAAAGGGCGTTCTGCACGTCCTTGCTCGCTTCTATCTGATCGCGGAAAAACTGTTGGGCGAAGGTCGGATCGATGTCGGCGGCTCGTGCGCGCTCGTCGATACGCGCAAGCAATGCGGCTTCGCGCGGTTCGTCCGTGATCGGTTCGTGATGCGCCCATTTCCAGCGCGCGACAGGCTCGGCGAGCGCCAGCCGTTGGGACGACAGGGCGATGAGGTTGGTCAGGGGTGTGTCGTCGCCATCCGCGCGCGCCGCCGTCGTCGATAAACAAGCCAGTCCGACCGGAACAGCTAGTGCAAGCGAAACGGCGAGCCGACGAGTGGCCCGAAATGATTTCAGAAGGGGAGAACGAATCATGGACTGCCGACGCCGAATGAAAAAGCGTCAGCTTAACGCATGGCGAATGCCAAAAGCGCTCAGATGCGGGGCGTTAATGAAATGAAGCTTCCCGCAGACGTACTAACGCCGCGACTCGCGTCAGCCTTGCAAGTCGCCATGGATAGTGCATTAGTCAGTTACTTCGAATCGCACGCGTTACGCTGTTCGTCGAAGAACGCGCGAACATGCTCAGGCAATTCCGCCAGGAATTCAACCCCGGCCGGTTCTTGATCGGGACATTCGACTTTGTCGGGCGTCGGGATTCTCGTCGGCTTGGCGTCCATCATTTTCTCTCCTTGTACAGGTCGATTATCAATCTCGACTCTGGCTTCGCGCTAGCGTCGAATGTCCGTCGGGAACATTTGGTGCTACCTTTGTTGCTTTAACGGAACACCCATGGTCGGACTTAAGGCTGCAATAAAACTATTGTGCAAATCGAGCGGTTTTCGTAGGCTCGCTTAAAACACGACCGTCCCTTTTTCTGCATTAATTGCCGGTTTCGGGCGGATCAAGCGTAAGGGTTTCCATAAAGCCCCTTAATCAATCACCTTGCCACGAAGATTTCCTTCGAAAATCACTGTCCGATACCTATATAACGATGTGCTTCGCACTTCGTTGACTGTTTTTTCGCGATTTGATTTGAATAGCGCGGGGCGCTATTGACCTTCGTGGTGGCTCGTACTGAAGCAATGGTCGCAATTGACGCATAAATGCTGTATCGACCAAGCGACGCGTTTTGTGCAAATTACGCTGTTGCGACATTAGGGTTTCCTAATGCCGCGCTTTAACTGTCAAGGCTTGTTGCTTGATCTAATTGCAATTTATGGATGGCTCCGCCTTCCAATCGTCATGGCCTGGCCGTCGGGGGGCGGACGCGCAACGCGGCTTTCAGCGTATGTGGCGAATCGGTCATCACTGCGTCGATGCCAAGCGCGGCCGCGGTTTCATAGGCGTCCGGTGTCTCGACTCCGAACGCGACGATCGTTACGTTGCCGCTCGATTTGAAGCACTGCACAGCCGATGGCGTCCACCAATGGGCATCGACCTTCGAGACGCCGGCTCCAAGCGTGTAGTGCTCGATTACTTCGAGTTGCCGGTCGTATTCGATTCCGACCCAGCTGCCCGCCGCTGGCGGCGCGTCGCACCTGTTGTTCAACGCGACTTGTAGGAGCCGATCGCGCGTGGCATCGCGGGATTCGAATAGCTGCGCCTGCGGTTTAACGGCCATCAGCGCAGTGGCGCGTGCATCGGTCGAATAAAGCCGCACACGGGACCACGCGTGCAGTTCGTCGAGAACTTTAGTTATGCCCTCGACCAAGGGGCGCGGCGGCGTCTGCTTCATGTCGAGTATCAGTGGCACGGTCGGTGGAATTGCCTCAAGCGCTTCGCGCAATGTCGGAATCTGCAACGGATGGTTGCGGTACGGGTACGCAATCTGTCCGGCCTCGTCTTTGCGGCTGAACGAATAGCCTGCATTGAGTTTGCGCAGTGCGCTGAGATCGATTGCGTCGATCTGGCCGCGGCCGTCCGTGAGGGACGACAAGTCGGCCGGCCGATACAACACCGGGACACCATCGCGTGTGACCTGGACCGTCATCCATAGGGCGTCCGCCCCGTCGGCCAGCGCGGTCGAGAATGCCTGAAGCGTGTTCTCGGGGGTGTCTCCGGTGCCACCGCGATGCGCGACGATCAGAGGTCGCGCGTGGGTTTGTGCGTGCGTGGCGGTGACCGGTGAGAGTGATGCCACCGCGAGCAACGCGGCGCCGGCACGCCGCTTGGCGGACCGTAGCCAGGGACGCTTGATGAACAATCTTGTCCCGGGGCAGATAAGGAGGGGATTGGATGGGTCGAAATTCGGATTTTTCATTCGCGGTAATTCTCGTCGTGTGATGTGAGCCGGCCCCGGTGAGCGAGAACGGCTCGCGTGGAAAACCGGATGGCGGCCTTTCATCGATTATCAGTTCGTGTGCCGACGTGAATATTGACGCGTTGCTTCGGTGCAAATGTGAAATTGAGTGCCATGCCGTCAGCGAGGGTCAACGTACCGCAAGGCGCGAAGCAGTAGGACTGCCATAAGCTCCCGTGCCACGTAAATTTCACACCGTCTTCTACCACTCTCAAGCAGTGCGAAATGCGTTCATCAGGGTCAAGGGCGTCAAGGTTATCAACATCGCTTCGATGCTGTCAGTGTTCGGCACGATCAACGATGAGATCGATCGTACCGGGACGGCGCAATGGGCAAATCGAGCCTGTGAGTTACCTGGCAAACGCTCTTTTAATCTGTGCGATCATGGACTTCCCCATTCACCAGTGAAGAGGATCCGTCATGGGAATACTTGATACGTTAGGCGAGATTGTAGGTGCGGTCGTTGCAGTTGAGGCAACGGAGAAGGTAGATCCGGATGCTTCGCTGCTGACGAAGGGCATTGCAGCGGTTGCCGGTTTTAAAGGGGCTGGCGCGCTTGAATCGCTGGCGGAGAAAAAAGAGGACGCCGACGATGCGGAACAGCCGGACAATTCCGCCGACCCGCAAGCGTAATTCAGGATTGCCCCGGAGCCAGCCCTCTGCAGCGAGGCTGGCCCAGGGTCTAGTCGATGTTTGAAAATCGGACCGTTTAAAGCGGTCTGAGAGCCCATCAGGATCGGCTTTTCAGAGTGGCGTTCTCTACGCCATAGGGCCTGCACAGGGCCGTCTACATGGATTTCAGAAAGCAAAAAGCCCGACCTTGTGAGTCGGGCTTTTTGCTTGAATCTGTTTGGTGCCGGAAAGAGGAATCGAACCCCCGACCTTCGCATTACGAATGCGCTGCTCTACCGTCTGAGCTATTCCGGCATCAGAGAAACGAGATTATAGTGACCTGTTTGGCACTTTGGCAATACCCCAGATCAATTCTTTTCTGAGTGGTAACGCGTGACACGATCAACTTCGTTTTTTGAACCGAGAAATACGGGCACGCGCTGATGCAGGCTGGTCGGAACGATGTCCAGAATGCGCTGCATGCCGTCGGTCGCCGCGCCGCCAGCCTGCTCCGCGATGAACGCCATCGGGTTCGCTTCGTACATCAGGCGCAGCTTGCCCGGACGACCGGGGTCGCGCTTGTCGGCTGGGTACATGAAGATGCCGCCACGACTCAGGATGCGATGCACGTCCGCGACCATCGAAGCGATCCAGCGCATGTTGAAGTCCTCTTGGCGAGGACCGTCCTTGCCTTCGTTGAGTTCGTTCACATACTTCTGAACCGGCTCATACCAGTGACGGCTGTTCGATGCGTTGATCGCGTATTCGCGGGTGTCGTCAGGGATCTGCATGTTGCTTTGCGTGAGTACCCAGGACCCCAGCTCGCGGTCCAGCGTGAAGCAGTTCACGCCATAGCCGGTTGTCAGCACCAGCACGGTTTGCGGACCGTACACCGCGTAGCCTGCCGCAACTTGCGCCGAACCCGGTTGCATGAACGCTTCTTCACTCGGTTCCATGCCGTCAGGGCACCGCAAGACCGAAAAAATTGTCCCGATAGACACGTTCACATCGATATTCGATGAACCGTCGAGCGGGTCGAACGTGAGGAGATAGTTGCCCTTTGGATAGCGGTTCGGAATAGGGAAGATCTTTTCCATTTCCTCCGATGCCATCGCGGCCAGGTTGCCGCCCCATTCGTTGGCTTCGAGCAGGATTTCGTTCGACAAGATGTCGAGTTTCTTCTGTACCTCGCCTTGCACGTTTTCGCTGCCGGCCGTGCCGAGCGCCTCGCCCAACGCGCCTTTGCTTACTTGATAGCTGATCTGCTTGCACGCGCGCGCGACGACTTCAATCAGCAAGCGCAAGTCGGCGGGAAGGTTTTGATGTTCGCGCTGCTGCTCGATCAGGTATTTGGACAACGAGGTACGGCGGGAAATTGATGAATTGGTCGACATGGCAGTGAACTCCGAGTGCGTTAGACGAATGCCGGGATTCTACCCGCTCACATTGTGTCATTAGATGTCACAGGGCTTATGGTGCTCCATGTTTGCATTGTCACTGCCCGGAAATGAAAAACTGGCGCCGAAGCGCCAGTTTTTGTTGTCGGCCGCGAAGCCCCCAATACCGGTCAGCCCAGCGCTTTTTCCACAATCTCGCGCACGTCGCGCGATTTAACGTGCTTCGATACCTGCTCGAGCGCCGCGTGTGCCCTGTCGCGCAAGACCGGCGTGTACCGGCGCCATTGCTCGAGCGTCCGGGCGAGACGCGCGGCGACTTGCGGGTTCATTGCGTCGAGCGCAATAACCTGTTCTGCCCAGAACGCATAGCCCGAGCCATCAGCCGCATGAAATTGCGCTGGATTCGAGCCGCAAAAGCTGGAAATCAGCGAGCGCGCCCGATTCGGGTTTTTCAGCGTGAACTCCGGGTGCTGCATCAGCTTGCGCACGATGTCGAGCACATTGCGTTTTGGGCCGCCGCGCTGGGTGGCTTGAAGCGCGAACCATTTGTCGATGACGAGCGGCTCTTTTTCAAACCGGCGATAAAAATCGCCGAGCGCCGCTTCGGCGGTGGTAGCGTCGGCGAAGCCTGACGCACCGGCCGTAAGCAGGGCCGACAACGCCGCCGACCGGTCGGTCATGTTGTTCGCCGTGTCGTACTGGGCGCTCGCGAGTTCGATCGCGCGCGACGGGTCGTCGAGCTGGCTCAGGTAGGCGAGGGCGAGGTTCTTCAGGCCGCGCTTGCCTGCGTCGTCCGGAGTCGCGCGATACTCGCCGGGCGTGCGATTTGCCTCATAGACGGCGAGCCAGCGCTCGCGCAGGCCCGCGGCAAGCCGCCGGCCGAAGAACACGCGCGCCGCATGGACGGCGGCCGGATCGGAGACAGGCATCTGTTCGGCCAAATATCCCTCCGATGGCAGCATCAGCGCGAGCTCGCGGAACGCTGGCGTGAGGGTTTCGTCGTTGAGAACTTGAGCGAAAGCAGACACGACCTGATCGTCGAGCGTCAATTCCTGGCTCTTCGATGCGCGCTCAGCCAACACAAGCAATTCGCGCGTGGCGAGGCGCTGGCCCGCTTCCCATCGGTTGAACGGGTCGCTGTCGTTGGCGAGCAAGAACGCGAGTTGCTCATTCGTGTAGTCGTAATCCACGATCACCGGTGCCGAGAAATTACGCAGCAACGAAGGCAACGGCTCTTCGGCGATGTCGGTGAACGTAAAGGTCTGCTCGCTTTGCGTAAATTCCAGCACGCGCGTCGTGCCTTGCGCCTTGTCTTCGCCTTCGAGCTTCAGCGGCAAATCGGCGCCGTTCTTGCCAATCAGGCCGACTGAAAACGGGATCAGCAACGGTCCCTGCTGGGTCTCGCGCGCGGCCTCGGAAGCTTCGCCGTAACCTTGCGTAAGCGTGAGCGCGTAACGCTTCGCGGCGGCGTCGTAGCGCGTGCGCACTGTGACGCGCGGCGTTCCAGCCTGGCTATACCAGCGCTCGAATTGCGCAAGATCGCGGCCGTTGGCGTCGGCCATGGCGTGCCGGAAATCGTCGCACGTCACCGCCTGGCCATCGTGTCGCTGGAAATACAGGTCCATGCCGCGCCGGAAACCATCGCGGCCGAACAGCGTCTGGTACATCCGCACGACTTCCGAGCCTTTTTCGTAGACGGTCATCGTGTAGAAATTGTTGATTTCCATGTAGCTTTCCGGGCGAACCGGGTGCGCCATCGGGCCCGCGTCTTCGGCGAATTGCATCTGGCGCAGAACGCGCACGTCGTCAATACGCTTGGTCGCGCGTGCCGCGTCGCTAGCGGCGCCCGGTTCGAGGCCGGCGGCCATGTCGGCGGAAAATTCCTGGTCGCGGAACACGGTCAAGCCTTCTTTCAGGCTCAACTGGAACCAGTCGCGACACGTCACGCGGTTACCTGTCCAGTTGTGGAAGTATTCATGGCCGACGACCGCTTCAATATTTCCGAAGTCCACGTCCGTGGCCGTTTCCGGGTTCGCCAGCACGTACTTCGTGTTGAAGATGTTCAAACCCTTGTTTTCCATCGCGCCCATGTTGAAGTCGCTCACGGCAACAATCATGAAGCGGTCGAGATCGAGTTCCAGCCCGAAACGCCGTTCGTCCCATTCGATGGAATGAACCAGCGAGTCCATGGCGTGCTGGGTTTTGTCGAGATCGTGTTCTTCTACCCAGACCTGAAGCAGTTTCTCCTTGCCCGAACCGCTCTTCATGCGATGTTCGAGCTTGACCAGTTTGCCGGCGACCAATGCGAACAAGTAGCTCGGTTTCTTGAACGGGTCTTCCCAGCGCGCAAAATGCCGGCCGTCGGCGAGATCGCCTTCTTCTATTAGATTGCCGTTGGACAGCAGCACCGGATACGCCGTCTTGTCGGCCCGCAGCGTGACCGTGTAGGTCGCCATGACGTCGGGGCGGTCAAGGAAATACGTAATGCGGCGAAACCCTTCCGCCTCACATTGCGTAAAGAAGTTTCCACCCGAAACATATAGCCCGGATAACGTGGTGTTCTCGGCCGGATTGCATACGCTTTCGATCGTCAATTCGAACGTGTCGGGAATATTGCTCACCGATAAACCGTTTTCATGGGCACGCGCGTCGGCGTGCGGCTTGCCATTCACGGTGGCGCCGACGAACTGCATTTGTTCGCCGAGTAATTCAAGGGTGGCCGCACGCGCTGCATCTGGATTGCGGCGCAGTCGCATGGTGTTGCGGACAACGGTCCGTTCGGGAACGAGATCGAATTCGAGCACTACGGTGTCAATCAGAAAAGCGGGCGGCGCGTAATCTGCGCGGCGGATCACGGCGGGTGCGGTCGAATTGGGCATGGCAATTTTCAATGAGTTGGAAAACGCGCGCTTTTGGCGCCGGTCTCGTGGATGCCATTGTACAAAGCCTCAAATGATCGTGTGTTTGAATCAGGCTAGGCCTCTTGGCCTATGACTGGACTTTTGGGGTGCGGTTACGGGCTTACTCCGTGTAAGCTTTCAGGCATATTCCGCGCTTGGCGACACTCGCCGGCACGGCTTTCACCGAAAAACGGCAAGTGCATCGGGGTCGATCATGGCGTTCGAACGGGTATCGAAAGAATGGAAGAGCGCGGCGCGCGTGGTTTACTGGGCGGGCCTCGTTGCGGGACTCGGTTTTTTCACCGGCTGCACGACATACGTCCAGACGCAGGTCTCGGCGTTTTCTGACTGGTCGGACACCGATGCTACGCGCACCTATGCGTTCGCGCGCTCCGCGCAGCAGCAAAACAGCATCGAGCAGAACACCTATGAAGCGCTTGTGGCCAACGAACTCGCCGTGCATTCGTTCCGGCAAGTTCCAGATGCCAGCGCGCGGTATCGCGTGGAACTGGATTATTCGATCCGCGGCGACATGGTGACCGTGCGGCAAGTTGTTTATGCCGATCCGTGGCCGATGTACGGCGGGTGGTATGGGCGGCCCTACGGTGGTTGGGGTGGTTGGGGTGGTTGGGGCGGCGGTTGGGACATGGGTCCGGCGGGCTACGTCGATCAAAGCTACCCAATCTTCGTTCACGCGCTGCAAATTCGCATGACCGAGCGCGAAACGGGCCGCGAGGTCTATAAGGTAAGCGCCAGCAATGCGGGCGGCGAATCGTCGCTGATTCTTGCAATGCCTTATCTGATTCGCAGTGCCCTGACTGATTTCCCTCTGGGCAACGGGACCGTGCGTACGGTCAAGATCCCGCTCGACAACAATAATAGCGCGGGCAACGAAGCGCCTGTCGCGACGACAAACACGAAACCCACCGCGCCCGTGGAATAGGCCGTCGAGCGGATGCGACGCTTTGAATCGCGCCTTAATCGGGTCGATTCAGAAATTCTTACCGCTTAAATGACTCCGCTTTCAGTGAACCCCGGTTGGGTAGGGTGCCCACTTATGTCGTCGGCGCGTTTCTCGGCCGGGTCGTCGAAACGCCGCATCGAAACTTCGAATAAATCATTTAAAACAGTGCTGTCGCTGCATCAGGGGTGGACCGCGCTTGTATGCAATTAAATTCGAAACGAGATATATTTCGAGGATGAACAGACCGCGCAATACCCAACTACACCTACTTCCTGAGCCCGCAACATGGGATGCGCGGCTCGCCCGCCGTCTCGTAACGCCGCTCGTCGGTACGCGAATTACCCCGAATCATTTGACTACGTTGCGTCTGCTGATTGGCATGGGCGGCGCGTACTACTTGTCCGTGGGCAGTTTCTGGCTGTGCAGCGTCGGCGCGTTGCTGATTGCGATCTCCAATTTCGTCGACCACACCGACGGCGAACTCGCGCGAATCAGCGGCCAATCGAGTAAAATCGGTCATTTTTACGATCTCGCCTGTGACTCCCTTGTGACCGTCTTGTTGTTCGTCGGGCTGGGGTTTTACGTGCACGTTCATCATCCAGCCATGCTTGTATCTGCCGAATGGCTCGGCGCAATCGCAGGCGTGGCGGTCGCATTGATCTTTTTCCTGCGTATGCGCATTGAAGGGATGCACGGGAAAGACGGCACGAAACAGGCGTCCATGGCCGGTTTTGAAACCGAAGACGTTTTATATCTGGTGCCCCTTGTGACCTTGCTCAACGGCATGACGCCGTTTTTGATCGCAGCGTCCATTGGTGCGCCGCTTTTCGCCGTTTGGGTCGTGATTGACTACCAGCGCGCGCTGCGACATGTTGTGCGCGTCACGCCGGGCAAGGACACATCCGACGGCCAGGACATGCAGGCGATTCAATGAATACATCGGTACCCTCAGCAACGGGTTTGAGCGCACTGCCCGCGGCACGGAATGAGGCAAGCGTGGCGCCGAGTCTCGACGCCACGCTTGACGCCCATCTCAAACACTTTCCGGCCGACCGTCAGACGGGCAGGCTGCATAGCGCGTTCAACGATCAAGGCGCGTTCCTGTATCTGGAAGACTTCCTGCCGCGCGAGTTTACCGAGCGGCTGATCGCAGCCGTCCATGCCGTGACGCCCGCCGTGAACCGCAATTACCTGCCGGGGCACAAGCAGGGCGGCAGTGTGAGCCGCCACGCGATCGACGAGCTTGCGCCGTTTATCGCCGAGTTGTATCGGTCGCCCGCGTTGATCGGCTGGCTGGAAAAGATCAGCGGCGACGTGTTGCAACTGTCTCCCGCTGATGATCCCCACGCCTACGCACTGTATTTCTATACGAAGCCGGGCGATCACATTGGCTGGCATTACGACACGTCCTATTACGATGGCCGCCGTTATACGCTGTTGCTCGGCGTGATCGACGACTCGTCGTGCCGGCTCGATTACGAACTCCATACCCGCACGCCAGAGATCCCGGATCTACCGGGTTCGGTGCAGATTCCGCCGGGTGGCCTCGTTTTCTTCGATGGCGACAAGCTGCGCCATCGCATTACGCCTGCGCGCGCGAATGAATTCCGCGTATCGCTGACATTCGAATACGTCACGAACCCGAGCATGCGGCCGTGGCGGCGCTTCATTTCGAACATGAAGGACTCGATCGCGTACTTCGGCTTCGGACAGGTCTTCCGCCGCAAAGGCGGGAAGAACGGCGTGGCATGAGCCGCGCCGGGACAATCCTTCTGTCGCTCGGCGTGGTGTTGTTCATCGCGCTGCTGAGCTGGCAGGGTTTCGGCTCCGTCGCGGCCGCGCTGAGTGCCGCCGGTTGGGGATTGGTCGCGTTGGCAGCGTTCCACCTGGTTCCGGTCATCCTCGACGCACTGGCCATTCGGGTCCTGTTTCCCCGGCACGAACGCGATGTCAGCACGAGCGACGCGGTGCTCGCGCGCTGGGCTGGCGAATCGGTGAACAGCCTGATGCCGGCCGGCCAGATCGGCGGTCCGATGCTGATGGTCCGTTATCTCGCGCAACGCGGCATGCTGGCGCGCGACGCCGCCGCCATCATCACGGTCAGTACGACCGTGCAGACCGTCGGGCAAATGATCTTCGCGCTGATCGGCCTCGCGCTGTTGAGCGGCTATGCATCGGGAATCGGCACGCTGATGCCGGTGCTTGCCGTGATCGTCTTTTGTTCGGCAATGGTCATTGGTTTCTTCTTTGCGCAGCGGCGGGGCTTGTTCGGCCGCGCCACGCGTTTTGCTTCCCGGTTCGCGGCGCGTTTCTCGAAAAAACGCGATTGGTCGTCGCTGGTTTCGCGTGCGGAAGCCGTCGATAACGCCGTCGTCGACCTGTACAAAAGGCCGGGCCCGGTGGCGGCCAGTTTCGCGCTGAGTCTGGCGGGCTGGGTCATTGGAACGGGCGAGGTCTGGCTCGCGCTTCATATGATGGGTTCGCCGGTCGGCTGGACCGAGGCGCTGATGCTGGAAAGCCTCGGCCAGGCCATTCGCGGCGCGGCGTTCGCCGTTCCGGGTTCGCTCGGC
>NZ_JBAUSA010000402.1:0-5096 GCF_049581465.1 Caballeronia sp.
GGGCAGGGTGGAGCGAGCACGGCGGGTGCGGCGGCGGGCGAAGCAGGTCCGGGTGCGCAAGGCGCGCCGGAGCAGCACGACGATGTTGTCGATGCCGAGTTCAAGGAGGTGAAGAAGGACTGAGCCGATGAAGCGGCTGCATGAGTCGCGCGCGCGCCTCTTCGACAAACCACCACAAGCCACATGAGTCGCGAGACTCGAGGCATCCAAGAGGGAGCCGCGCCGGGCTGATCGACGTTAATCGAGCTTAGCGGCGCTGAACCGATATGGCGAAACGGGATTACTACGAGGTTATGGGTGTCGCGAAAAATGCGAGCAGCGACGAAATCAAGAAGGCGTATCGCAAGCTTGCACAGAAACATCACCCTGACCGCAATCCGGGCCGCAAGGACGCGGAGGAGCGTTTCAAGGAGGTCAATGAGGCCTACGAAATGCTCTCGGACCCGCAAAAGCGCGCGGCCTACGATCAGTATGGGCACGCGGGCGTCGATCCGAGCATGGGCGCTGCAGGCGCGCAGGGCTTTGGTGGTTTTGCCGATGCGTTTGGCGATATTTTCGGTGACATCTTCGGCCAGACAAGCGGCGGTGGCGCAGCCGGCGGTCGAAGTAGCCATGGTCGGACGCAGGTCTATCGTGGCGCGGACTTGCGCTACAGCATGGAGATCACGCTGGAGCAGGCGGCGCACGGCTACGACACGCAAATCCGCGTGCCGAGCTGGGTGAATTGCGGGATCTGCAAGGGCTCAGGGGCCAAGCCCGGTACTAAGCCGGAAACCTGTCCGACGTGCCACGGACAAGGCGTGGTGCGGATGTCGCAAGGATTTTTCAGCATCGAGCAAACCTGCCCGAAGTGTCATGGAACGGGGAAGCACATTCCCGAGCCGTGCAGTCAATGCAACGGCGCGGGCAAGATGAAAGAAACGAAGACGCTGGAAGTGAAGATTCCAGCAGGCATTGATGACGGTATGCGGATTCGTTCGTCGGGCAACGGCGAGCCGGGTATCAACGGCGGTCCGAGTGGCGACTTGTACGTCGAAATCCACATCAAGCCGCATTCGGTGTTCGAACGGGATGGCAACGACCTGCATTGCCAGATGCCGATTCCGTTCACTACGGCGACGCTGGGCGGCGAGATTGAAGTGCCGACGCTGGCAGGCCGCGCGAGTTTCAACGTGCCGGAAGGCACGCAGTCCGGCGGGACGTTCCGGTTGCGCAGCAAGGGCATCAAGGGTTTGCGTTCGAGCATTGCGGGCGATCTTTACGTACATGTGCTGGTCGAAACGCCGGTCAAGCTCACCGACCCGCAACGCGAGTTGCTCAAGCAGTTCGAGCGCTCACTGACGGAGGGCGGTGCGCGGCACAGTCCGCAAAGCAAGGGTTGGTTTGACCGCGTGAAGGGTCTCTTCGATTGAGGGCCGCTCAAGGACGCAGCGACGTTTTTGTGCTGCTCGACGATGGCGGTATCGATCGATAAGAATGCGACGGTCGTGGCACTTTGGTGAGCGATTCGGCGCAGAAATTCACACGGCTCAACGTTGCACGCCCGACGGGTGAGCGATAGACTGCGGACCGTTGTGCCGGCTATCGCGCCGGCCACCGTATCATTGAATAAGCGCAATTTTTTGCTCGTCGCAACAGGGCGCACATCGTGCTCCGTGATTCTATGTTCCCGATGCAACCCATACGTGTAGTCGATGCACGTCTCGCCTTCGGGCAGATCACTACGCGCGCGTTCTTCGCGGCCGATTTTTGAGTTTAACGAGTGATCTGAAGGACGCTGTGATGTCGCTCACGGATAAGCGCGGTGGTCAGGTGCGAGTATTCGGAATGGCTGAAGCTGACCGCCAAAGTGAGCGTAGATGCACGAGTCACAATAGTCGTCGGACGAGGGAAGGGTCCGGATCATTTATTTTGTAACGCATGAGGTGGTGATGATGAACATGTTTAGACGTTGTGTGGCGATGTCGTTGCTGTTAGGTGTTTTGTTTTCGTTGACAGGGTGCAACACAATAGCCGGCGTCGGCGAGGACATTACGGGTTCAGCTCGTACCGTTCAGCACGCCCTCTAGCACTGGAATCGCGGGTGGTGATGAGCGCTGTAAAGCGCGTTATCGCGACTCATGAGAAGGTAATCAAGGCACTAGCTAGCTTTGCAGGGCTACGACGTACCAAGGCCCGACGTGTTGGAGGACATCGTGGTGGACGTTGCCGACGGTACGTTGGATGAGAGTGACCTTGCGAGTCTACTGTTCTCAATCGCCATCGACTAGCCGTGTTCGCGGCGGCATGTGAACAGTTGAATCAGATTATCGCGATTGGCGACTAGGGAAATAATTGGAGGTGAGATCGCCAGCATCGCTCCAGCCCCCAAACACGACATTAGGATATTGCCGACACGCGCAATGTCGATAATTTATCTTATGTCAAATTATAAATGATCCCAACCTGGCGTGCCGTCCTCCACCAAAGACCTCCACTCGAACAGCACGCTGTATGTCCAACAACCTTTTGGGCGCCCATCATTTCAACCGATCTCCCGCATCCTCAGCAGCCCAATCCGGCAAGGACTGGGCACGCTCCGGAACGAGGCTCGCGTGAGTAACTTAAGCGCCTGCGGCCGTGTCACCTGATTGCACACGCGACCCCGCGCCGACGAGCGTCTTGACATGCTTCGTGTGCCGGCGGGAACGCGCCAAATGTTCCGGCGGCAGACCTGCGTCCGACAAGTCCTGGAGCGCCACCACTTGGCGTTTGACCTGAACGAGCTTTTTCTGCGCGTCCTGATTGTCCGCCTGGAGCTTCGTCACCTGAGCGGCAATCTGTGTCTGTCGTGTCGAGACTTCATCTTGCTGCGCTTGTGCGATGTCGAAATCGGCCCGAAGCTGCGCCATTCGAAGCTGTGCCTGTACAAGTGAGCGTTGGGTCGCAGCGTTTGCGGCTTCCAATTCAGTCTGGCGATGCTGTGCCTCAGAAAGGCCGACAGTTCGCTCGACAAACTCCGCATACACTACCTCTGCGCGCTTTTTATTCGGCGTTTCAATCACGCGCCAATAGGTGCCGTTCTGTACGAGTGCAACGTAGTAAGTCAGTCCGTCGGCAAAAAACGAAAGCTCCGCCCTGTAGTCGCCCGCCGCCGTTGATCGAAGCGATGCGATCTTTCCTTCCGCCGTGCGTCGGGCCAGTTGCGCGACCGTACCTTCGGGCAATGGCGCAGACGCTGCGGGCAACGCGGACGCTGCGGGCGGCGCAGCAACAAGAGACGGCGCAGCGACAAGAGACGGACCAGACCCCTGCTCCTGTGACGCTAGCGTTTCGCTTGCGGCAGGAACTGAATCTTCAGCGTGGGCAACGGATATCATCTGAGCTGCAATGACGATCGTCGTCGTGAGTAGCGCCGCTTTCATTTTTGTGTGTCGCATGTATGTTCTATCTTGGATTTGAAAAATTTCGACCGACATTGCTACAGTCGAAAGGCCCGGTTTAGGTTATTGGAAGAAACGCGCTTCAAGTGTTTCGATGGCCATGCCCGCGCCGCGTACCACGCAGGTCATGGGTTCCTCCGCCACGAGCACGGGCAGGCCTGTTTCCTCGCTAAGTCTGTCATCGAGACCATCCAGCAAGGCGCCTCCTCCGGTCAGCGTCAGTCCCACTTCCGCAATATCCGAGGCCAATTCTGGAGGAGTGCTTTCCAATGTGCTCTTGAGCAATGAAATGATTTGCGCCAGCGGTTCAGCCAACGCCTCGAACACTTCATGGCTCGACAGCGTCGCGGGTCGGGGAATGCCTTCGGACAGGTTTCGTCCTGTGATGTCGAGATAGAGTTCGTTCTTGCGTCGGACGGCGCACCCGATCATCTGCTTCACTCGTCGCGCGGTGTGTTCGCCGATGAGGAGCCCGTGCGTGCGTCGGACATAGTTGATGATTGCATCGTCGAACGCGTCTCCGCCTACCCGGGCGGACCCTCGGCATACGACATTGCCCAGTGCGATGACGCCTATCTCGGTCGTGCCTGCGCCGACATCGACGACCATGCACCCCATCGCCGAGGAGACTTTGAGCCCTGCTCCCAGCGCGGCGGCCAGGGACCTTTCGAGTAGCGCAACGTTAGACGCGCCTGCGCCCTGCACTGCTTCCCTGAACGCGCGCCGCTCGACCTGCGTCGCGCCGCTGGGTACGGTTATCGTGATCCGGGGGGCGCCTGATAGACGTCGACCTTTATCCGCCAGGCCCACGAAGTGCTGGATCATTTCCCGGCTAGCCGAGAAATCGGAAATGACGCCGCCTTTGATCGGGCAAATCGCCTTTATGTGTCGAGGCAGCCGGCCTAACATGCTGCGGGCCTCGTTCCCGACCGACTGTGTTGCACGGGCGCCTGCTACGAGCGGATCAGGCTGACGGATGCAAATGACAGACGCCTCGTCAAGCACGACGCCTGTGCCGCGCACGTGAATGCGCGTGTTTGCGGTCCCGACGTCGAGAGCGATCTCGGCCGGAAACCGATAGAACAATCGGGCTAGTCTAGACATGGGCAGGCCGAATTCCAGCCAAAATAAGTAATCCTCGCGTGAAGATCTAATGTTCGGACTGACCTTTCTTTGAAGGGTCTTGAATGTCCGAACGCGTGTGTCAAGCACCGTCTTATCGGCGGCCCATTGAAATTCTTTAGGGTTTTATATAAGAAATAGAAATAATGCGGGCACGATCTGACACCGCATCGGAAGAAACCGGCGGGAAAACTGCGTGTCGGGCGGGTTGCTGGCGGCTAGTGTGGAGTTCTTCTGAGGAGCGGCGGCGGTGGGTACAGGTGCTTTTTTTGGGGGCTTATTTCTTTGGTCAGGGGGCCGTATGCCACCTTTGTTTTTTGTACGGCGGTTGAGGCGAAGCGTGTCCGGGCCTTTGGTGCGAGAGATGGGTGTTCGACTGCGGGTTGGGGTTGCGGGGTGGCGCTACGTTCGGGCCAAAGACCTAAAATGGAGCAACGACGACACTGAGGTATTCGCGGTTTAAACGCGTTTCTTTGCTTCGTTTCTTTGCGCGTTTGCCAAAGAAATGAAGTCCCGCCCCGGATAGGGGCTAACAGAAATAAGCAAGAAAAT
>NZ_JBAUSA010000403.1:0-7923 GCF_049581465.1 Caballeronia sp.
GGATAGGGGCTAACAGTAATAAGCAAGAAAATCCGACTTAAGCAGAACGACCACGCTAGCAGAAGGACTCAATGCTATCCCCACACTCGCCGCGAGCAGCACCATCACCATCACCATCACCGCCCCCAAACCCCGCGCGCCCCAACCGCGCACCCCTTCACCATGCAGCAGTCACAGCCCCCGCATACTTCCCCTCAATAAACTGCTTCACCTGCGCCGAGTGATACGCGGCAACCAGCTTCGCGACCCACGGTTTGTCCTTATCGACCGCGCGAATGGCGATGATATTCGCGTACGGACCATGCGGATCCTCAATGGCGATCGCATCCTGCTTCGGCTTGAGCCCCGCCTCCATCGCAAAGTTCGTGTTGATCGCGGCGGCGTCGACATCGCTTAGCGAGCGCGGAATCTGAGCCGCATCAAGCTCCACGATCTTCAGCTTCTTCGGGTTATCGACGATATCAAGCGGCGTCGCCTTAAGACCCGCGTCAGCGCGCAACTTCAGCAAGCCGTTCTTCTGCAGCAACAAGAGCGCGCGACCGCCATTGGTCGGATCGTTTGGCACGGCAATACGCGCGCCATCCGGCAATTGCGCAAGCGACTTGATCTTCTTCGAGTAAATACCCATGGGGAACGTCACCGTTTCCGCAATCTTGATCAGCTTGTAGCCGCGATCCTTGACTTGCGCATCGAGATACGGCGCATGCTGATAACTGTTAGCGTCGAGATCGCCAGACGCCAGCGCCGCGTTCGGCTGCACATAATCGGAGAACTCAATAATCTTGATGTCCAGCCCGTTCGTGGCCGCCACTTGCTTCACGATTTCCATGATCTGCGCATGCGGACCGCCCGTCACCCCGACCTTGATCGAATCGCCCGCATAAGCCAGATTGGTAACGAGTGCGGCAGCGCCGAACACGGCCGCTAGTTTAAGAATGATTCGACGTTGCATTGACCAACCCTTATTGAAAAAATTATTTATGGCTCAAACGTCGCACGAGCCAATCACCAAACGACTGTACGAGCTGCACGAACACAATCAGGATCACGACGACAGTCAGCATCACTTCCGGCAGGAAGCGCTGATACCCATAGCGGATGCCAAGATCGCCCAGACCACCGCCGCCGATCGCTCCCGCCATCGCCGAGTAGCCCACGAGTGAGACGAACGTGATGGTCAGCCCCGCAATCACACCCGGCAAAGCTTCCGGCAACAGCACCTTCCAAACGATCTGGCGCGTGGTCGCGCCCATGGCTTGCGCCGCCTCGATCAAGCCGCGATCGACCTCGCGCAACGCCGTTTCCACAAGACGCGCAACGAACGGTGCGGCCGCAATGGTCAGCGGCACGACAGCAGCCATTGTGCCAATCGACGACCCGACCACCAACCGCGTGAACGGAATCACCGCAACCAGCAAAATGATAAAGGGCGTCGATCGCACTGCGTTCACAATGCCGCCGATCACCCGGTTCATGCCGAGGTTTCGCAGCACGCCATCGCGATCGGTGAGATAGAGCAGCACGCCGAGCGGCAGACCGAGCGCGGCGCCGATGAAGCCCGAAATACCCACCATGACGAGCGTTTCCCAGAACGACTGGACAAACATATCGAACATTTCACTCAACATGGGACATCTCCTCTACCACCACGCCTTGTTCGCGCAAATAAGCGATGGCCTCAGCTACGTTTGCCGGCAGGCCGGCTGCGAGCACTGCAAGCGATCCGAACGCCTGCCCCTGGATCTCGTCGATCTGGCCGTGCAGGATGTTGAAATCGAGTTCGAAACGGCGAATGGTCTCCGAGAGAATCGGCTGGTCGACGCCGGAACCCGTGAACGCCAGGCGCAACAAATGACCGTTGCCTGTCTTGAGCCGCTCGGCCACGCGCAGTTTCAGTGCGGGCGGCAATTCATGCGCGATCACGTCGCCGATCAACGCGCGCGTGACTTCATGATGGGGCTGCATGAACACATCGACCACATTTCCCTGCTCTACGACACGACCTGCATCGAGTACTGCTACGCGATCGCAAACCTGCTTGATCACGTCCATCTGGTGCGTGATCAGCACGATCGTCAGGCCGAGATCCTTGTTGATCTTGCGCAGGAGATCAAGGATCGAGCGCGTGGTTTCAGGATCGAGTGCGGACGTGGCTTCGTCGGAGAGAAGCACTTTCGGCTTGCTCGCCAACGCCCGCGCGATACCCACGCGCTGCTTCTGGCCACCGCTGATTTGCGCCGGATAGCGATCCTTCTGCGTGGTCAGGCCCACCAGGTCGAGCAACGGCAGCACGCTCGCCTCGATCTCGCGCCGCTTCATGCCGGCCAGTTCAAGCGGCAACGCGACGTTGTCGAACACGGTCCGCGACGACAGCAAATTGAAGTGCTGGAAGATCATGCCGATGTCGCGACGTGCCGCGCGCAAGTCGGCGGTAGCGAGCGTGGTGAGGTCGCGGCCATCTACTATCACGCTTCCTTCGCTCGGACGCGTGAGAAGATTGATGGTGCGGACCAGCGTACTTTTTCCTGCGCCACTGCGGCCGATGATGCCGAACACTTCGCCTGGCGGTATCAGCAGATTGACGTTGTGCAACGCTTCGATCCAGCCTCGCGGCCCGGCGAAACGTTGCGAAAGATTGCGTATTTCGATCATATATGCAAAAAACGGCCGGCTTCCCGTGGAGCTTGGTCGCCCGGGCAGCCCGCCGTCGTCATCCGTTGTTCGTGAATCCGAAAGTCTAACGTAACGTGTGCGCCGGCCCTAATAATGAATTCGGCTTCGCGCAGGGCAATTTGTGCATAAAGCCTGTCCGTGCGCACTCGTTGCACTCGCGACAGGTTCGAGCGAGTTCGACGGGTTCGGGGCAAAATGCCTTAATCTCATATCGATACAAGCAAAGCTCGTTTCCAGCCGGCAGCTCCGCTCGATAAGATACGCAAGATGATCGACATGTCGCGGTCCGCTGGCGCCCGACATTTCATGCATGCAGCAATCCAGGGAGTAATTTACGTTGAAGAGCCTCGAATTTCGCCGGCCCCTTGTAGTGGGCATCGGCGGCACTACCCGCCCGGCATCCTCCACCGAACGGGCGCTTCGCCTCGCGCTTCTCGGAGCCGAATCCGAAGGCGCACGCACGCAATTGTTTGGCGGGGCGTTCCTGCATTCGCTTCCCCACTACGCGCCCGAGCACAGCGAGCGTTCGGAGGCGCAGTTGCAACTGATCGAGGCCGTGCGCGAAGCCGATGCAGTGATCATCGCCACGCCGGGCTATCACGGCGGCGTCTCCGGCCTCGTCAAGAATGCGCTGGATACGCTGGAAGAGTTGCGCAACGATGAGCGGCCCTACCTCGATGGGCGGGCGGTCGGATGCGTTGTGACGGCTTATGGATGGCAGGGATCGGGCGCGGTATTGACGTCGTTACGGTCGATTGTTCATGCGCTGCGCGGGTGGCCCACGCCTTTTGGCGCCGCAGTCAATACGCTGGAAACTCGGTTCGATGCGGTCGATACCTGCTCCGACCCGAAAGTCACCGATGAATTGGCAAGGGTCGGGCGGCAGGCCGCCGGGTTCGCGCTGGCCTTTAGTGCGCGCCATGCTCTGGCTCGGGATTGATAGGACTGCGTTCGCTGCCGACTTGGCTTGTCTGGATGCGGGTGCTTGCAGCGAGCGATGATAAAATTCCGAGGGACAATTCCTTTACTCGCTGCCCTCGCTCGACCCTATGACTGCGCCCGCCCCCTCGCTGCTCGACGCAGCCGAGCAACATTTCCGCGCAGGTCGCCTAAGTGACGCTGAGAGGCTGCTGCGCGAAATCATCGACACGAATCCTTCGCACGGCGAAGCGCTGGAAGGGCTCGCGTACATTGCGGCGAACCAGCACGATCACGCGCTTGCGGCTGATTACTTCGACCGGGCTATGGATGCTTTGCCGGACACCGTCAGCCGGTTGCATGACGCGGGATTATCCAATCAGTCCGCGGGGCGCCATGAGCGGTCCGTGCAACTCTTCGAACAGGTGCTCACACTAGCGCCGCGCAATCTGATGTCGATGCATGCGGCAGCACTGTCGCTCACCGCGCTCGGCAAGAACGAACGCGCGCTTGAGATGTTCCAGCGCGCGTGCGTGCTGGAACCGGCATCCTGGCAGATTCGCTACAACATGGGCCGCGCGCTCGGATTGCTAGGCCGCTTCGATGAGGAAATCGCGGCATATAAACACGCGATCGAGTTGAAGCCAGATGCTGTCGATGCCTACGTCAACCTGGGCGTTGCGCTACGTGATCTGCATCGCTTCGATGAAGCGCTCAAGGTATTCAAGAAGGCGATTCAAATCGATCCGAATCACGCGGGCGCACGAACGAATCGAGCGCAACTCAACTTGCTGCTCGGCGAGTTCGAGCACGGCTGGCGTGAATATGAATGGCGTTGGCGCGATGGCGGCCAGCAACACGATTTCGGCGATCGCGTCTGGTCCGGCGACGTGCCGCTCACCGGCAAGACCCTGTTGCTGCACGCTGAACAGGGAATGGGCGATACGCTGCAGTTCGTGCGCTATATCGACCTGCTGAGGGCACGCGGCGTGCGGCTGGTGCTGCGCGTTCAGGATCCCTTGCTGCCCCTTTTGAGGTCCTATCCAGGCGTGGACACGGTCATCGGCTCAAGCGCTGAGGTACCGCCCTTCGACTACCACTGTGCACTCCTGAGCCTGCCCCACGCCCTGAAAACGCGCGCCGCTATTCCGGGCGCCGTGCCCTATCTATTCGCCGACGCTGCACGCTCTGCCACATTCAATCCATTGCTCGACAAGCGGCATCCGCGAATCGGCGTGGCATGGAGCGGCAGCAACACGCATGTGAACGACCGCAACCGGTCGATGCGCCTCTGCGATCTGAGCGCGTTGTTTGACCTCGATGCGACCTTCGTCTCGCTGCAGAAGGAGGTGCGCGAGGAGGACCGAGTCGCGCTGGCGCAATTTCCCCTGCTGGACGTATCGCCGCAACTCGATTCCTTTGCCGATACCGCGGCACTGATCGCACAACTCGATCTTGTGATTTGCGTCGATACCGCCGTCGCGCATCTGGCCGGCGCGCTCGGCAAGCCGGTCTGGCTGATGCTCGCGTGGACCCCGGATTGGCGATGGGGCATGGAGCGCACCGACAGCGCCTGGTATCCGCGCGCCCGGTTGTTCAGGCAACCGGCCCGCGGCGATTGGACAAGGCTGGTCGCAGACGTTGTGGCCGCGCTCGAAAGCGTGACCGAAGCGGACGCTTGAGCGCGTTAGGGTGTGGGTGTCCGAGCGCTTTGAACAGGCTTTGAACCCCGTCACATGCCGCCGTACACCTTGCAGGTAGCACGGAAGGTAAGCGGCCGCTCCTGCCGCTACAGCGCCCTTAGCGAGCGCAAACCTCATTCGTCGATCAAAAAATCGTCCCTGTTCCGGTCGATGATCCAATGCGGCGCGCGCCCCCTGCCACTCCATGTCGCGCCGGTCTCCGGATCCCGGTATTTCGCTGCAGCGGGCTTGCGGTCGTCTACCACCTTGTCCTTGCTGCCCATCAACTCCACGAGCGAAATCTTATATTGCTTCATTGTGCGCACAATATCGGCAAGAACAATTTCCGCCTCGCGCTGGCGCGCCACAAGCAATTGCTGTTCGAGCGCTTTATGCTGTTCGAGTAAGTCTTTGAGGCTCATTTTGAGGGTCCGTACAGAATGGTGGGGCACCGCTATAAAGCGAATAGCCCATTTTAACGGTCTCTGGCGGGTCCGAATAAAAATCGATCAGAATGCCCGTCCCTGCCCTCGGCTCGGGTATGCCGTCAAGTCTGGCAGGATCCGCTTTACTGGCAAAGCCAGCCAACGTCATTGCTGCTGGCAAATGATCGCGGTGATCAGCGGATTCACACGATGCACCACCGCGGTACCGCCAGCCTGGTGCACGCGGTCTTCCACGTCTTCCGTCGGACCGATAACGATCACACCATAAGCCGAGTCGGCGATCGGTTGGCCATTGCCCACCTGGAAGAGCGGATCATCCTTTTGATATCCGATTACCGCATACACGCGGTAATCGAACGCCGTCAGGTGCACGCCCTTCTTCACGCGAAACGCGTTGATCGAGTTTGGTTCTACCCGCATCGGCTTAACTTCAATCTCTCCGCTGACCAACAGCGGTGAAATGAAAGAGTGCCCGTCCGACTTGCAATCCATTTGCGCATCGAGCGTGTCGGCATGCGCAAGCGTTGGCACGAAAAGGGATAGGGTAACTAAGCCGCTGACCGCGATTCGAGCCGACTTGACGATGTTCCTCATAGGCCATGACCCCGTTTGAACGCGTTAACCGCCTTGTGCATGCTTGAGTGAGTGCGGAAAGCCTACTTTACCCGCACGAACAAACAATAACTTAAATACGGCATGCACGCGTTCAGGCGTGGACGTGTCTGAGGCCTAGCCAACCGTGATTCGCTTAAACAACGACCTAGCAGCGACCCGACAACAACCCAGCGCCGCCCGGTTGAAAAGCGCGGGCCGCCCGGATTAATTCGCCGACAAATACCGCTCCAGCGCAGCCACGCCGGCAGGAAGATCCACACCCACGCCCAGGTCGACCATCGTCCGGCCCAGCGCATGGATGGTTCGGAAAAGATGGTGCTCGCGACACTGCTCGCCCATTTGACCGATCCGCACGATCGGCGCGCCAAAAGAACCGGCAATCTCGACATGATGATGACGCGAGATATGGGCGCATACGTCGGAACCGCTCAGGCCTTCCGGCAATTCGATGCCCACCACCGAGTTAAGCCTGCTGGCTTTGGGAACGTAAAGCTTGAGCGATAGCGCTTCAATGCCGGCCTGCAACGCGCCGGAACAACGCCAATGACGCGCGAACCGGCGCTCCAGCGTCTCGGCGCACACAAGGCGCAAGGCCTCGTGTAACGCAAGCACGCCCGAAACCGGTGCCGTGTAATGGTAGGACGCGTTGTGCCAGAAATTTGCGGCCAGCGTCGCGTCGAGGCACCAGTGCGAAGGCGGCACCGGACGCGTCTTGATACGTTCCCAGGCCGCCTCGGAAAATGCCAGCAACGAAACGCCGGGAATCGACGACAAGCCTTTCTGACCGCCCGTGATCACGGCGTCGATGCCCCAGCCATCCATGGGAAGCGGCATGGTGCTTAGCGTGCAGACCGCATCGACGACAACCAGCGCACCCGCTGCGCGCGCGATCGAAGCAATCGATTGGAGACTGCGATTCCATACGGTGTTCGACGTCTCGCCGTGGACAATCGTGACTATCTCCGGACGAAACCGGTCGATTGCATCGGCTATCGCCTGCGTGTCCGCGGCCTCGCGATTCTCCACCTTCAACGTCTCGACGTGCGCGCCCGTTCGCCTCGCCATCTCGGCCATGCGTTCGCTGAAGAAGCCGTTGCAAATGGACAGCACGCGCGTGTCCTTCCACGCGAGGTTGGTAATGGCCATCTCCATCGCGGCCGAGCCGGGACCGGCGACGCCCATGACCCATTTCGACTCGGTCTGGAAGACGTATCGGGCCATCGCCTTGACCTGGCCGATAACCGCAGCCATCGTCGACCCGAGATGGTTGATGACGACGCCGTTCGCCTTTGCCACTGCGTCCGGGATCGGAACGGGACCCGCTCCCATCATCAGCAAAGGTTCTTCTGGAAGAATCGACGAGAGCGGTAAAACTGTCGGACAAGCCACTGTTGCGGCGGAAGATGAAGAAAATCGATCGGTCATTGGCTGGGTTCTTGGAGTGTTTTGTTCGGCGCGTCAAAGCTCCCGACGGCCGGGCGATGTCGACCGGGAGCCGCCTTGACGCCGCCGCTTACATAGCGTTCACAACGTTCGATAGCGGTTGCGCACTAGTCGGACGCGCATCCAGTTGAACGCGAGGAGCCGCG